>JAZQSP010000191.1:0-45206 GCA_045630205.1 Faecalimonas sp.
GACTCGAAAAAATTAAGTTTCTTCGGCATACGGATGTTGACATCCAGGTATCTGTGGTTAACGCCTTTTAGCTCCACCGTGAACTTGCGGTCGCCGTCTGCGATTTCACATCTGCCGAAACCTGTCATACTTTTAATCATAGTGTTTAACCTCTTCATCTTTCTCGTAATGTGTTTGTTAAAACCCATAATATTATAATGCATTTCTTTGTTTCCGTCAATGTTCACACAATAAGAATCTACCACTTCAAATTCATTTAATTTCATGTTATACTTTGTACATTATAAGTTTGAAGGGAAACGAATTTTATGGCATTTGATGGAATCACCATTGCAAATATTGTAAAAGAACTTAGAGAAAATCTACTGGACGGACGCATCAACAAGATTGCCCAGCCGGAAGCAGATGAATTGCTGCTTACCATTAAGACATCAACCGGGCAAAAGCGTCTCTATATATCTGCGAGTGCTTCTCTGCCTCTCATCTATCTGACAGAGACAAACAAGCCAAGTCCGATGACTGCACCAAACTTCTGTATGCTTCTTCGAAAGCACATTAATAACGGGCGAATTACAGATGTCACGCAGCCTAAATTAGAGCGTATCATTCGCTTTGAAATCGAACATCTCGATGAACTAGGTGACTTGTGTAAAAAATATCTCATTGTAGAAATCATGGGCAAACACAGCAATATTATCTTCTGTAATGACAACGAGCGAATCATTGACAGTATCAAGCATGTCTCCGCGCAGATGAGTTCTGTCCGAGAAGTGTTGCCGGGCCGCGATTACTTTATACCGGATACGATGGAGAAACTGAATCCTCTGGATGTGACGTTTGCTGATTTTTCCGAGGCGCTCACTGCCAAACCATCCGGACTTGCAAAAGCAATATACACTGCGTTTACCGGTGTAAGTCCTGTGGTTGCAGAAGAAATCTGTTACATTGCAGGGGTGGATTCGGATATCACACCGAAAGAACTCTCAGAGGATGTGATGGTACATCTTTACAAACAGTTTGTTCTGTTTTTTGAGCGCATAAGTAAAGGTGCATTCACTCCGCAAATCTACTATAACAACGGAGAACCAAAAGAATTTTCCGCATTGCCGCTCTCACACTTTGCCAATTACTCAGACAAGCCTTTTGAGAGCATGTCTCTGCTGTTAGAGAACTATTATGCAACGAAAAACACCGTGACACGAATTCGTCAGAAATCCGTTGATCTTCGAAAAATTGTTCAGACTGCGTTGGAGCGCAATCGCAAGAAATACGATCTGCAGTTCAAACAACTTCGCGATACAGAAAACCGCGACAAATATCGCATCTACGGTGAGTTGATTAACACTTATGGCTACGGGCTCGAACCAAACGCAAAGCATTTGGAATGTCTCAACTATTATACGAATGAAAATATTATGATTCCTTTGGACAGCACCATGACACCACAGGAAAATGCACAGAAATATTTTGACAAATATAACAAACAAAAACGCACCTTCGAGGCATTGACGGGGCTCATTCAGGAAACACAGGATGAAGTGACTTATCTGGAGTCGGTAAGCAATGCGTTGGATATTGCACTCAGCGAGGATGACCTTACTCAGATAAAAGAAGAACTGATTCAGGCAGGCTATGTGAGACGCAAATTCACAAAACAAAAGGTGAAAATCACAAGTAAGCCACTCCACTATGTATCCAGTGACGGATACCATATGTACATTGGAAAGAATAATATTCAGAATGAAGAACTCACCTTCCACTTTGCAAATGGCAATGACTGGTGGTTTCATGCCAAAGGATGTCCGGGCTCTCATGTCATTGTAAAGACAGGAGGTGACGAGCTTCCTGACAGAACCTTTGAAGAGGCAGGCAAACTTGCTGCCTACTACTCCAAAAATCGCGGAAATGAAAAAGTTGAGATTGACTATATCGAGAAAAAACACGTCAAAAAACCAAGTGGCGGAAAACCAGGATTCGTAGTGTATTACACTAATTATTCCCTGATGATTGATTCGGATATTAGTCATTTACAATTAATAGAATAAAGTTCAGAAGCACCTCTAACAAAAGGAACTCCTAGATCTTATTTGAAGTCTGGAAGTTCCTTTTTTATAATCTCTCACTTAATCATTAAATTTGTCAATAAAATCCGCTATCCGAATCTCGAACCCTTCCAATACATGTGATGTTATCACATCATCATATTTATATTCTGCATTTTTCTCAGTATCTTCAAAAAAGATGACTGAAACTCGCTCTGTTCTCGGATCCACAATCCAATATTCACGCACTCCTGCCTGCTGGTATTTCATCAACTTTGTAACATAATCATGAAATGAGTTACTAGGTGAAACAATCTCAACAATCAAGTCCGGCGCGCCGTCACAACCTTGGTCCGTTAAAATCTCTTTTCGATTGCATATGACAAGAATATCCGGCTCCACCCATGTCTCGTCATCTGCAAACAAGCGAACACCCAACGGTGCCGTGTATATATGACACTTGCCATTGTTTTTATGAATATGGTTTAGCATGCTTGTTGAAATATGTATAGACAAAAACTGATGCATGCGATTCGGTGTGCTCATTGTATGAAATTTTCCGTCAATGATTTCAACACGCACACCTGCACATAATTGTCTGACATCTTCAACATAATACCTTCTGGCATCAAAATTGTATGCCACCTGTTCACGAATAAGGCAAGGTTGCTCTTGCTCCTCATCATAATAGAACGGTATCTTTTTCTTTCGCACAATAACCTGTTCCATCGCCAAAAGCGACATGTACTTCGGTTCTTTAATCTCTCCCGAAAAAATCTTAGTCACAATATCCAACGGGATTCCAGATAATTCTGCTATCGTTTCAATACTCATATTTTCTGTCTCTCGTAATTGTCTTAAATCATTGATATCCATAATCTTTCTCCCTTCTATCGTTTATACGTTATTTTATCATTAAAATAATAGTACGTCAATTGAAATGACGTACTATCCTTACTATTTTGCATCCTTTAACGCTTTCATATAACTTTCTAATCGCTTCTGCATGCGCTCGTCCATGCTTTTATAACTCTCAAGCACTGCGTATTCCTTCGAATCTTTATTCACCACCACATAATCGACATCCTTATATGGCGTGTAATCTTTCATCTTATGATTCTCAGTCCCAGAAAGCAAATCATATGGTGTCACTCCCAGCACCTCGCAGATAATCATAATCTTATCCGCTGATGGATTGGTTCCCTTTCTTCTCCAGTCACTGACCGTGCTCTGTGAGATTCCTGTTCGTTTTGCAAATTCCAATTGGGAGATGTTTTTTTCTTCCATGAATTTGTAAATACGTTCACTTATTAACATATACTTGCCTCTTCCTTATATTAATTCTGTTCCGGCTTCCCCAGCAAATAATCCACAAACTGCTGCGCCGTTCTTCCTGACAATCCTCCGTGGCTCAACTCCCACTTATTTGCCTCTAAGAACAATTCTTCCTCACTCATCTGAATATCACTTCGCTCAGCCAACACCTTTACAATCTGCTGAAACTGTTTCTTATCCGGTCTGCTGAAGAAAATCGTCACGCCGAATCTTGCCACCAGCGATAGTTTCTCCTGCACAGTATCATTCGTGTGCAGTTCTTCATCACGATCCTGCTTATCCCGGAATGTCTCGCGCACCAGATGTCTTCTATTAGAAGTTGCATAGATGAGTACATTGTTTGGTTTCTTTTCCAAACCGCCCTCAATCACAGCCTTCAGATACTTGTACTCAATCTCAAACTCCTCGAATGACAAGTCATCCATGTAGATAATAAACTTATAGTTGCGGTTCTTAATCTGTGCAATCACATCGTTCAAGTCCTGAAACTGATGCTTGTAGATTTCAATCATGCGAAGTCCCTGGTCGTAGTATTGATTCAAAATCGCCTTGATAGAACTAGACTTTCCGGTTCCTGCATCACCGAACAACAGACAGTTGTTCGCTCTGCGTCCTTCTACAAATGCTTCTGTGTTTTCGATCAGTTTCTTCTTCGCAATCTCATATCCCACAAGGTCATCTAAGTGAACATGGGCAATCTTATTAATCGGAACAATCTCTGCGCCATTTTCGTTATGTTCTACGCGAAATGCCTTGTGAAGTCCGAATTTACCCACACCAAAATTCTTATAAAATTCCGTTAAGGTTGATTTGAACGACTCCGCACTATTGCATCTCGCCAGCTCACAACTCAGCTGACAAATACTGTCACGAATTCTCTTATTAAATACCTTCCCATGACCTTTTGCATTTTTATAATCTTCTATCATGGAAACAAAGTCTACTTCCAATGCCTTCTCAATGATACGTAAATCATATGCAAACAGTTCCCTGATAATCTCCAAATCATGCAATGCTATTGTGTTGATACTGCCATCCACTTCTCCTACCACTTCACATGCCGTGCTATATGCATTCTCTTGGTTTGCAAGAAGAAAGGTCAGATAATTCTGCCACAGATTCCCCTCAAAGCCATGACTTGCAGTCATCTCAAGAAGTTCATTTAAAGACTCAAAAAGAAGTCCAATCATATCTTCTTTATTATAGTATTCATTTTCACAGTTCTCCATCAGAAATGTCATATCCTGAAGGAGTTCACCGTGTTCCATGTTCTTATATAACATCAATTGATTTGTTCTCAACTTATGTACCCTCTTTCTCGTATAGCAAATTAGTAATTGCCTAATATCTTCAAATTTCTTGCTTCCTCACGAAGTCCGCGAATCGTATTCTTGACTGCCCCGTCTGCCATATTCCCCTCAAAATCAATGAAGAAACAATACTCCCAATTGCGTCCCTCAATCGGTCTTGATTCAATCTTAACCATGTTAAGGTCATTGTAAATGAAATGCGACAGCAAATGATATAGAGAACCACTCTCATGAGCAGCCTCCAGACAGATACTTATCTTAGTCGCATCCTTTAAAAATATCTTCTGATTCGTAACGACAATGAATCTGGTCGCGTTCTTGGAATTATGGTTAATCTTCTCTTCTAATACTTCAAGACCATAAAATTCCGCCGCATAAGCACTGCAGATAGCCGCTTTTGTCGGAACCTGATCTTCCAGCACTTTCTTAGCAGCAACCGCCGTGTTTGCAACACTAATCTGTTGCCAGTCTCTGTGGTCATCCAAGAACTTGGCACTCTGCATCAATGCCTGCGGATGTGAATATACTCTTTCGATGTCACTGAGCTTCGCTCCCGGTAGGCCGGCCAATGTATGGTCAATCGGAAGAAATACTTCTCCCACAATATAGTTTTCAAATTCCATCAGAAGGTCGTACACTTCGTTGACTGCTCCAGCAGATGAATTTTCAATTGGAAGAACGGCAAAATCTGCGGAGCCCTCTTCGATTGCCTCCATCGCATCACGGAATGTCTGTACATGGAAACTATTGATGTCACTTCCAAAATATTTCTCCATCGCCGCCTGACTGTAAGCGCCTTCTGTTCCCTGAAATACAATGCGTGCACCATCAACGTCCAGACTGTCCACGCCGATAAAAGGAAGCCTTCCGAGTGCACCCTTTTTCGTCAATAACTGATATTGCAGTTTGCGACTCATGGACATAAGCTGCTCAAAAAGTTCTGTGATTCCCTTTTTGTGAAAATCATTTTTCGAATTTGCCGTAACAGTCGCCAACTTTTCTTTTTCACGCTGCTTGTCAAATATCTTACGCCCTGCATCAATCTTGATATTTCCCACTTCCTCGCAGATTGCCATACGCTCCTCGTACAGTTTCACAATCTGCTCGTCAATCACATCTAATTTGTCCCGAAGTTCTAATAATTTATCCATTATGTAACACCTTCCTTATTTTCCTAATTATAAGCATACTTATGTTTTATCGCAAGTCTATTTCGGGAAAATATTTTGTCATTTTTCAAAAGTTTAGAGTTGAAAAAGCATATTATTTGGTATATTATAACTGTAGGATTTTCTGACAGGAGGTTTTCACAATGAAAGCAACAGATTGTATCGTAGGAAGAAGAAGTATTCGAAAGTTTAAGAATGATAAGATTAGTCATTCCACATTAGAATCCATTGTTTCTACCGCATCTTTCTCTCCTTCTTGGAAAAACACTCAGATTACTCGTTATATCGCAATTGAAGACACTTCTATTATTAAAAAAATTGCTGATGACTTTACCCCTGAATTCAACGCGAATATTATTAGACAGGTTTCTACTCTAATTGCCGTGACTTTTGTAAAAGGTCGCTGCGGTTTTGAGCGTGACGGTTCTTTTTCTACCAAGAAAGGTGACCGCTGGCAAATGTTTGACGTAGGTGTTGCCTGCCAAACCTTCTGCCTTGCCGCGCATGAAGCGGGACTCGGAACTGTAATCATGGGTATATTTGATGAAGACGGTATTACTGAAGCACTCGACATACCGGAGACTCAGGAACTCGCTGCACTCATTGCAATCGGTTATCCTGATATCTCACCGGATGCACCAAAAAGAAAATCCGTAGAAGATTTACTAACATATCGATAAATGAGGAGGTTATTATGAGACACTTAATGAGTCCTTTAGACTTATCTGTAGAAGAATTAAACGATCTCTTAGATTTGGCAAACGATATTGAGGCCAACCCTAAGAAATATGCACATGCATGTGACGGTAAGAAACTTGCCACTCTGTTCTTTGAACCTAGCACAAGAACAAGGCTTAGCCACGAAGCTGCTATGATGAACTTGGGAGGAAATGTTCTCGGTTTTTCATCTGCAGATTCCAGCTCAGCTGCAAAAGGCGAGACTGTTGCCGATACAGTTCGTATGGTTTCCTGCTACGCAGACATTATTGCCATGAGACATCCGAAGGAAGGCGCACCGATGGTTGCAAGCCGCTACTCTTCGATTCCGATTATCAATGCAGGTGACGGCGGACATCAGCATCCGACACAGACATTGACTGACCTTTTGACCATCCGTTCACTCGGAGGAAGACTTGACAACCTGACAATCGGTCTTTGCGGCGACTTGAAATTCGGTCGTACCGTGCACTCACTGATTCAGGCACTTGTTCGTCATACCAATATTAAATTTGTCCTCATTTCACCGGAGGAGCTTCGACTTCCTGGATATATTCGCAAGGATGTATTGGACAAGCAGAATATTCCTTACGAAGAAGTGGAACGTCTGGAAGATGCACTTCCACAGCTCGATGTTCTCTACATGACACGTGTACAGAAGGAACGTTTCTTCAACGAAGAAGACTATATTCGCATGAAAGATTTTTATATCTTAGATGCCAAGAAAATGGAACTTGCACCGGAGCACATGCTTGTTCTTCATCCGCTTCCTAGAGTAAATGAGATTGCTGTTGAAGTCGATGATGACCCACGTGCAGCATACTTCAAGCAGGCACAATACGGCGTATATGTACGTATGGCATTAATTCTCACGTTACTCGACATCAAAGTATCTTAGGAAAGGAAGTAAAAGATTATGATGAAAAATTCATTGAATATCAGTACGATTTCCGAGGGCTTTGTGCTTGATCACATTCCAGCCGGAAAAAGTATGGATATCTACAAATATTTAAAACTTGACAAAATGGATTGCTGTGTTGCGATTATTAAGAACGTACCAAGTAAAAGAATGGGCAAAAAAGACCTGATTAAAATCGAGTGTGACTTATCTCTCATTGACCTCGATATTCTCGGTTTTATTGATCACAACATTACAGTCAATATTATCCAGAACGATAAGATTATCGAGAAGAAGACACTGACTCTTCCGGAAAAGATTACAAATGTAATCAAATGTAAGAATCCACGTTGCATCACTTCTGTGGAGCATCAGTTGGATCACGTATTCGTACTTACTGACAAAGAAAATATCGTGTATCGTTGTCAATATTGTGAAGAAAAATATCATCGTTAAAACGAAAAAACTCACAGGTTTACATTCCTGTGAGTTTTATTTTGTTTTGAGATTGAATTTCACTTGATGAAATGAAGCAAGACGATAAGCCGGGTTATGTCGTTGAACGGTCATCTATCTAGACCTGCTGTTGCCAACAGGCTCAAGCAACCTACCTAAAACGTGACGGGCCGCCACATTGTTTTTATTCGGTTTTGCTTCGGATGGGGTTTACATGTGCCCTCGCTGTTACCAGCGAGGCGGTAGTCTCTTACACTGCCCTTCCACCCTTACTTTAGTCGAAACTAAAGCGGTACATTTCTGTTGCACTGTCCTTGGAGTCGCCTCCACCGGCCGTTAGCCGGCATCCTGCCCTATGAAGCCCGGACTTTCCTCTCCTGCGGCCTTTCGGCACTTGCAGCAGCGACCGTCTGTCTTACTTCAATCCTTTGTGATTTTATCACTTCCGTATTATTTTGTAAAGTTCAACTTAGTTTTGTATTGGTACAATCTGCAATGTATATCCTAGTGGTACTAATATGCGCAACAAACTATCTACGTTTCTTTTTTGCTTGCTCAATTTAAACACAGTTCAAATTCTATCTCAGGAAACAAAAATTGAATAACATACATAACTCTTTAAAGTTTATTTTCTTCCCTCACCCCAACAAATCCTCAACATCACATCCAAGCACTCTCGCAAGCCTTAATACTACATGCACCTGCGCTTTGTTAATATCATTTTGCCCCTGTTCATAGAGTTGTATCATTCTGAGCGTAACACCCGAAGCCTCTGATAACTGTTGTTGCGTGAAGCCCCTGGCTTTACGAATTTGATGAAGCCTTGATTTTTGTTTTTGCTTATTTCGATGCAAAATCTCATTTGCAGACTCCACAAATTTACTCTCGTCTGCTTCGTGAAGAATATACATAGAAAGCACGGTGGATAATGGAAGGCCACCCTTTACAATATCTTCAAAACGTTTACCGGTAAACCATTGATAGTAAGCGAGTATCCAACCACCCCAATATTCTCTACCTTTGAACTCAATATGAGTTGGCTCAGTTTTTTTATATTTGATATTAGTCGTATTTAGTACTGCTTCCGCCAATTCAAACCCGGACATACCTGTAACATATTTCGGATTTCCTTTTTCAAATTTATCAGCAATACCAGATGATATAAACCAACCAAAGAATTGATCCGGATCATAACCCATATCACATACAGCATACTCGACCATGTCACCAAGATTATTCATTGCGTCATCCAAGTACAACTCGTTGTAAGCGATCATCATCATTTTTCCATCCTTCCCTTATAATATCGAGAATATATTTTTCAGTTAACAGCGAACCTCTACTCTTTTCTTTCTTAAATTCTGCTCTGGCAGACGTATCGCGAGCAAGTTTTTTCGGATAGTAAATTTCCTTTGCTGCCTGGAACGCGTTTTCAAACTCAAAAGCTCCTATCGCTTTTTCGCTCATTGCTACAACCTGCTCACCAAGTTCCCCAAGAACCATTGCTTTTTCCAACTGAGAAACGGATATTGTATTATTTAAAAATGCAGTTGCGAAGGCAAAATAAGAATCATCTGCACGGTAGCCTTTGATAATATCATATTGCTTATAGTCTACTGCAAAATTCTCAAAAATATAACTTTTTGCCTGTTTTGCAATTTCACCGCCAATTCGGAATTTGCGGTTTTCAAGCAATACAAAAAGCCAATTTAGTATATGATAATCTCCACCTGTCAAAGATAGTATAGAAAGCTCTGATACATCCAGTGTGTATTGATTTGCATAGCCGTCTGATTCTGCAGAACAAGCCCATTCTTTTGCGAGGTCGATTGTTTCAGTGCAATAGAATCCCAGACCATAATCGTTATTCGGATTACCTAAACCAAAGGTTGGCTTTTCGATAACTTTAGTTGAACCATGGTATACTTTTATCTTACTCTCCATAATATTTTCCCTTCTTTTATATTATATCGTTATGCCGATAGTTTTATTCTTTTTGTATTATATCGTTAGAGCGATAGTTTGTCAATATGGAGCAACATAAAACCTGCCGCATGCACGACTTTTTCATTTGTCGCACATACGGCAGGTTGTCTTATTTTATACATCCTCCTGCAATTCCTCGCCATCTGCCGCTGTCGTTGCAAGCACATCGCATCTCTCATTCTGAGGATGTCCGTCGTGACCTTTCACCCATATAAATGTTACCTGATGTTGCTCCATTGCCTTTAATAGACGTTTCCACAGGTCAACATTCTTTACCGGTTCATTTTTACCGCGTTTCCAACCTTTTGCGAGCCAACTGTCAATCCACTTCTGATTAAATGCGTCCACCAGATATTTCGAATCAGAATACAACTTCACATCACATGGGCGATTGAGTGCCTCAAGTCCTACAATTGCAGCCATGAGTTCCATACGGTTGTTGGTTGTCTTCTTATATCCACAAGAATACTCTCTTGTATGCAGTTGTCCTTTTCCATCCACATATTCAAGCACAGTCCCATAGCCTCCCGGTCCATCCGGATTGCCACGCGCCGCACCATCGGTATAAATACTTACTAACATTTTGGTCTCCTATTTCATATCTTCGATCAATGCTAATACATGTTCTTCTTTTGTTGCCCAACTTGTACAAAAACGTACCACACTGTGCGTCTCATCATAACGCATCTGATATTCATAGCTGTACTTTTCATCTAATTGTTTTAATTTCTCATCGGTAACAATCACAAATTGCTGGTTTGTCGGACTGTCTGCATAGAACTGATAACCCAGTTCTGACAAGCCTTTCTTTAAAAGTTCGGCCATCTTCATTGCATGCTCTGAAACTTCAAAATACAGTCCATCCTTGAAAAGTTCCAAAAACTGAATTCCGAGAAGTCTTCCCTTTGCAAGCATTCCGCCTTTTTGTTTGATAATATAGCGGAAATCTTCCTGAAGTGCCTTGTTCGTGATAACCACCGCCTCACCAAATAATGCACCGACTTTTGTTCCTCCAATATAGAACACATCACAATTCTTCGCAATGTCTTCCATTGTTAAATCATTCTCTTTGGATGCCAAACCATATCCGAGGCGAGCCCCATCCAAATACAGATACAGGTTACAATCATCACATGCCTTACGAATCGCCTCAAGTTCTGCCTTGGAATAAATGGTTCCAAGTTCTGTTGGATTAGAAATATACACTAATTTCGGCTGTGTAATATGCTCGTGTGCGCCGTCTTCCCAGTGAAGTTTGTGTTGCTCGCGTATTTGCTCCGCCAATATCTTACCTTCTTTGCCTTCGATTGCCATCACCTTATGACCTGTCGCCTCAATAGCTCCCGTCTCGTGGGCATTTATATGACCTTCCTTCACACAAAGCACTGCCTGATGAGGTCTTAAGATAGACGCAATAACAGTCAGGTTTGCCTGTGTACCTCCCACTAAGAAATGTACAGCTGCATCTTCACATTTGCACACCTTCTTGATGGCCTCTCTTGCTGCTTCGCAATATTCATCCTCTCCGTATCCGCAGGTCTGAGTCATATTTGTCTCAGTCAATGCTGCTAAAATACGTGGATGCGTTCCCTCTAAATAATCACAATTAAATCTTATCATTTTTATAACCTCTCCTATAACATCGGTATCATTTCACCTGCATCTTGAAGTACCATATGTGGTTTTTCATCTGAAGCATCCAGAATCTCCTGTGTCGTTTCACCGCTAAGAACAAGGATTGTATTGATTCCGGCCTTTAATCCACTTTTAATATCTGTATAAATTCGATCACCGATAACAGTTGTCTCTTCCTTCGTATATCCATGCTGTTGCATCGCAAGCTCCGGCATCAAAGCCTCCGGTTTTCCAATCACTAGCGGACGTTTTTTTGTCGCATTGTAAATCATGTCACATACGCTACCACAATCCGGTACACTGCCGTATTCTGTCGGACAAACATAATCCGGATTCGTCGCTATGTACGGAATCTTCTCTCTGGTCAGAAGTAACTTACTGACATCCTCTAACTTCTTAAAAGTAAGTTCGGTATCAAATCCCATGACAATGCAGTCCACTTCGTCTAACTCTTCGGTAATTACAAAGCCATGTTTGCGAAGCTCTTCCTTCAAAGAATTCGTTCCGCAGACATATAATCTGTCATTTGCATGATGCAGTTTCAGATAATAGGCTGTTGCTTGTGAAGATGTAATAAAATCATCTTCCGTCGCTTCAATACCAAGCTTGTCTAATTTTTTTACATAATCAGCCACACTCTTCGAAGAGTTATTTGTCATAAAAAGATATCGCTTCCCTTTTGCCTTAATCGTAGATAAAAGTTCCTTTGTAAAACTATATAACTGACTTCCCAGATACAAGGTGCCATCCATATCAAATAAAAATAGGTTTTGATTTTTTAACATTTGTTCAGCCTCCTGCAAAATCTTTTCTTATAGTAACATATTCTTGAAGATAATTCAAATTCAAGTAGAAAAACTTATATATTTATGTTACTATAATGGCAATTGCAAAGAAATAAGCGAGGTATGGAACTTGTTAAAACACCTAAAGAAAATTCGTATTGTGAACTTAATAATGCTGACTGTAGCAGGCATCATAAATGCCTTCGGCATTACACTTTTTTTAATGCCCGTCAAATTGTATGATAGTGGCATCTCAGGAACATCCATGTTGCTTGACCAAATAACTCCGGGATACTTAACACTCTCCCTTTTTCTTTTGATACTGAATATCCCCCTATTCTTATTGGGATTAAAAAAGCAAGGATGGCTATTTACAGTCTACGCTATCTATACGGTTGCAAATTATTCTCTCTTTGCTTGGCTGATAACCGACATTCTTCCTATTGATGTAAGTATTGCTTCTCCCCTTGCTGGAACAGACCTTTTGCTTTGTGCTTTGTTCGGAGGTGTAATATCGGGAATCGGAAGTGGTCTTGCCATTCGTTTTGGCGGTGCAATGGATGGTATAGAAGTTATGGCAGTTATTTTTGCCAAACGTCTTGGTGTTACTGTTGGTACTTTCGTAATGGTATATAATGTTATTCTGTATGTGATTTGCGGATTCGTACTGAAAAGTTGGATACTTCCTCTATACTCTATTGTCACATATGCCGGCGCCTTAAAAACAATCGACTTTATTGTAGAAGGTATCGACAGAGCAAAATGTGCAATCATCATAACAGAATTACCTGACGAGATATGCAAAATACTTGGTGAAACTTTCGGTAGCGGAATGACACATCTTGAGGCTAAAGGCGGTTTCTCTAATCGGGATAAAGCAATGATATACTTTGTTGTAAACAGATACCAGGTAATACGGATGCGTGATATTGTCCACGAAATTGACCCGCATGCATACATAACCATCAGCGAAGTTGCCGACGTCTTTTCCAACAATAATAGAAACAATTAAAAATGAACGGACAGTTAAAACTGTCCGTTACTTCATTCAAGGCATTGCTATACTATATAATAATACAAACCATTCCGCCGTTGCTGTCATTGACAATCTTCTGCATGGTATCCTGTAATTTCATCTGACTTTCGTCGTTAATGGTAGCAATTTTATTTTTCATACCATCTGTAATCATTTCCTCAATGGATTTCCCGAAGATATTGGTTCCCCAGATTCCTTTTTCTGTCTGACTGTTATCCTTGATGTACTTCACTAGGTCATTTGCCTGCTGTTCATTTCCTACAATCGGTGCAATCTCCGTCTCAATGTTAGCCCGAATCATGTGAATAGATGGTGCTTCCGAGCGAATCTTTACACCAAATTTGTTACCTTGCTTGATAATCATCGGCTCATCCACTTGAATCTCTTCCTTGCGTGGATTTACCACCCCATAACCTTTCATCTTGACAGCTTCCATTGCGTCTCGCACATCCTCGTACTCCTGCCTCATTTCAGAGAGTTCCTTCACCATACGAACCAATTCATACTCGTTATTGATTTCTGTTCCGATAAGTTCACTGAGCATTTCATAATAGCAGGCATCTTCTACTTGAATTCGAATGGTAACACATCCGGTATCCATCGCAATATCTTCCACCCTCATATCGGAGATGCAACTGTTTTCCGGTTTTTCTACTCCCGCCACAGCATCTTTTATCTCATGGAAAGCACTCAGAATTCCGCGAATATGTTTTAATATCTCCTGCTTAATCTTGTGTTCACGGGATAACATTTCCACCCACTTCGGTATGTAGAAGTGTATCTCTGATATTGGAAATTCAAATAAAACTTTTTCCATAATGCGATGAATATCCTCCTCGCGCAGTTGTTCACAATTTACTGCCATTGCAGATACATCATAGCGTTCTTTGATATCCTCCACCAATTGCTTTGTATCCTGACTGTATGGCTTTTTCGAGTTCACAAGAACAATAAACGGTTTTCCGAGGGTCTTAAGCTCCTGAATCGTCATTTCCTCTGCTGACAGATAATTGTCTCGATGTAGTTCACCAATGCTACCATCTGTCGTCACCACCACCCCGATTGTCGCATGGTCGCGAATAACCTTCTGCGTTCCAACACTTGCTGCCTTCGTAAATGGAATCTCGTGTTCAAACCAAGGCGTCTTTACTTTTCGTTCCTCTCCATTCTCCATATGACCAGAAGCACCTTCTACCATATAGCCAACACAGTCAACAAGGCGCACCTTGACCTTCACATCCTCCATAAGCCGAATCTCTGCAGCCTCTTTCGGTACAAACTTTGGCTCCGCTGTCATCACGGTCTTGCCGGAAGCCGACTGTGGTAATTCGTCTTTTGCACGCTCACGACTTGGTTCATCCTCAATCTTTGGCAATACCATCAAATCCATAAATCGTTTAATAAACGTAGACTTCCCTGTACGTACCGGTCCGACTACGCCTAGATATATGGCACCACCTGTTCGTGCCTCAATATCTTTATACACATCAAATACTTCCATACAAATCCCTCCATTTTCTTGTACAATTTATGATGTGAAGATATCAAATATTACTACTTTTTATAAATCCACGCACAAAAGAAGACGCGACAAATATTACTTTGCCACGTCTTATGTTCTCATATTTATGTTACACAAAATATGTTCGCAACACATCAATCCCACAACAAGTCTGTATTTTCGCGTCCGGCATCACGAACCATCAACTCATGTACAGCTTCCGCTGCTGTCTTATCCTCAAATAAAACGCGGTTTATCTGCTCAATAATCGGCATAGATACATCATACTTCTTAGCAAGTGCAAGACCGGCTTTTGCAGAGTACACACCTTCTACGACCATCTGTACTTCATCCATAGCTTCTTTCATCGTTTTACCTTGACCCATAAGATACCCTGCCTTGCGGTTACGACTATGCACACTGGCACATGTTACGATGAGGTCTCCGATTCCGGTAAGGCCTGCAAATGTCTCAGCCTTTCCTCCCATCTTCACGCCAAGTCTTGTAATCTCTGCAATTCCTCTTGTGATGAGGGCCGCTTTTGTGTTATCTCCATATCCAAGCCCATCCGCAGCTCCTGCCGCAAGTGCGATGACATTCTTAAGCGCCCCACCAATCTCAATTCCCAAAATATCAGGACTTGTATATACACGGAAGAAATCATTCATAAATGCTGCCTGCAGATATTGTGCCGTCGCCTTTGTTCTTGCTCCTACTACAATCGTTGTCGGAAGCTGTCGCCCAACCTCTTCCGCGTGACTTGGACCGGATAATACCGCAACATCCGCTTCCGGAAGTTCCTCTTCAATCTGCTCTGACAAAGTCATCAAAGTATCTTCTTCAATTCCCTTTGCAACATTTACAACCTTCTGTCCCGGTTTTATATACGGTTTCATGCTTCTTGCAGTACTTCTGGTAAAGATAGATGGTACAGCCAACACGAGGAAATCCTTGTCTTTCATTCCTTCTTCCAAATCGTTGGTAAACACCATATCTTCCGGAAGCTTCACACCCGGAAGTTTACTCTTATGTTCTCTCTCGGTTTGAAGCATCTCGACTTCTCTTTTGTCAATCGACCATACTGTCACATCATGTCCATTCTTATAGAGTAAGAGTGACAATGCGGTTCCCCAACTACCTGCTCCTAAGATTCCTACCTTAGCCATGACAAATCCTCCTATGATTTCTTACCTATTTTTCTAACATCTGTTTTATTCTCTGTTCCGTTTAATAATCTTTTGATGTTTGCGCGATGTCTCCATATTGCCAAGAGTGCCAACGCAATCGCAAGTGCGTAGTATTCATACAAATCACCGTTCGGCAAAAGAAGCATCCCGGATTGTCCTTTCACTACTATCATAATGACAAACAGAATCATAATGACGATGGAAGCCAATGACACATATTGTGTGATTAGAACAATGCCGATAAATACAAGGGCAACAATCAAAAACATGTTTGGATGCACTGCTAAAATCAGTCCTACTGTGGATGCAATTCCTTTTCCGCCTTTGAACTTTAAATAAAACGGGAAATTGTGACCAAGCACAGCACCTAGGCCCGCATACATGGCATACAAAACCTGACGCGAATCCTGTATAAACATAAAGTTCACCACTGCAACTGCTGACACACATTTGAGGCAGTCACCAATAAATGTGATGACACCTGCCTTCCAGCCAAGTGTACGAAGCACATTCGTTGTACCTGCATTACCACTTCCATGGTTTCGTATATCTATGCTCTTTATCTTACCGTAGATATACCCTGTCTGGATCAGTCCAAACAGATATCCTATCACTACACATAATAGACGTTCCATGCTTATTGCTCCTTTTCCTTGCGCTCGCGGATAAAGAATTTGAGTGATGTTCCTCGGAACCCAAATGCCTCACGAATCTTATTCTCAAGGTATCTTGTATAAGAGAAATGCATCAGCTCTTTATCATTCACAAAGATCACAAATGTCGGTGGTTTAACCGAAACCTGTGTAATGTAATACAGTTTGAGTCTCTTACCTTTGTCAGATGGTGGCTGTTGCATTGCAACCGCCTCTGCCATAATCTCATTGAGCACACCGGTTGCCACACGAAGCGTCTGATTCTCCATAACCATATCTATCATATCATACAGTTTACTGAGTCGCTGTCCTGTTGCCGCCGACACATACATAATCTCAGCATACGGCATATAAGCCAATGTCTTGCGAATCTCTTTTTCAAACTCATTCATGGTCTTGTCATTTTTCTCAATGGCATCCCACTTATTTACCACAATAATGATACCTTTGCCACGCTCGTGTGCAATACCTGCAATCTTTGCATCCTGCTCCGTGATTCCCTCTGTGGCATCAATCACCATAAGGACGACATCGGCACGCTCTACAGCTGTCACCGTACGGATAATGCTGTAACGCTCTAATTCTTCTTTAATCTTATTCTTACGACGAAGTCCCGCTGTATCAATAAATACATATTCTTTTCCGTTGTGTTTAATGGCTGTATCAATCGCATCTCTGGTTGTTCCCGCGATGTCTGAAACAATCACACGGTTCTTGCCCAAAAGTTTATTGATAATTGAAGATTTTCCCACGTTTGGTTTACCCACAATCGCAATTCGCGGTCTGTCATCTTCCTCTTCTTCTCCTGTTCCTTCCGGGAAATGCTTTGTCACTTCATCGAGCATGTCTCCGATTCCAAGTCTGGAAGCTGCCGAAACCGGTATCGGATCACCAATGCCAAGGTTATAGAATTCATATACATCACCCATGAATTTCTCAAAACTATCCACTTTGTTTACAACAAGCACAACCGGCTTTCCGGAACGCCGAAGCATATCTGCCACTTTTGAATCTGCGTCCTGAAGCCCCTGCCTTACATCGGTCAGGAAAATAATAACATCTGCTGTATCAATGGCAATCTGCGCCTGCTCACGCATCTGTGACAGAATAATATCTCTGCTGTCCGGCTCAATACCGCCGGTATCAATCATCGTGAACTCACGATTAAGCCATGTGACCTCAGCATAGATTCGGTCTCTTGTAACTCCCGGCGTATCTTTCACAATGGAAATATTCTCACCCGCCAGCGTGTTAAACAATGTGGACTTTCCAACGTTCGGTCTTCCAACAATCGCTACAATTGGTTTACTCATAGTTTGTCTCCTATATTATCTACTGTTAATAATTGCTTCTATAAAATCCCATCCGCTTGATTTTACAATATCTGCCTCTACTTGTAAAGAATCTTTTAATTCTGAAAGAGTCACATCATCAAGGAAAACCTCTTCGCCACTGCGGAACATGTTGCATGGCAAAAGAAGTCTCTCGCCAAGTGGCTGTCCCTTTAATTGTGCAATCAGATCCTGTCCTGTAATGAGACCTGCAACCGTAATCTTTTCTCCAAAGAAATCATTGCGAATCGGATATAAATGTACTGTGACATTTGGAAACTTCACTTGCAGTCTTTGTATCATCTTCTTCAGATACGGATATGCAAGGAAACCGGTTGCCATAGATACCTCAATATTTCGGTCGTCTCCATCAACTTCCGCATACCCTTCCTCGAATTCATTGATGAGAAGCCTTAGCATTCCAACACCATTTTCCAACTGAAGATATCCGTCGTATCGCTCTTCCTCCGGTACCTCTCGCTCCGCCAGGATATACCACTCATCCCCTGCATGAATAAAATGAAGTCCATACTCTTCATAAAATATCTTTTGCCATTTTTCAATGGTGTCAATCACTTTCTTAGCATCTTCTTTTGTAAATGACTGAAGCGGATATAGTCCATCGCGATATTTGGTAAGTCCAACCGGCACAACTGACACGCTCTGCAGATGCGGCAGATACTTAGACATGTCGTGGATACTGCGCTCCAACTCTTCTCCGTCATTGATACCCTTGCACAGCACAATCTGTCCATTCATCTGAATGCCGCCCTCGTACAGCTTGTCCACCTTCTTAAGTGCCTCTCCCGCAAACCGGTTGTGCAGCATCTTACAGCGAAGCTCCGGATTCGTTGTATGAAATGAAATGTTAATCGGCTCCAAATGATACTTTACAATACGCTCCACATCATGGTCGCTCATGTTCGTAAGCGTAATATAATTTCCCTGCAGAAAGGAAAGTCTGGAATCATCATCTTTAAAATACAAGGTCTCACGCATTCCCTTTGGCATCTGATCAATAAAGCAGAACATGCACTTATTTCTACAAGAACGATATTCGTCCATCAGTCCCTGCTCAAAAACAATCCCCAAATCTTCTTCGTAATCCTTCTCAATCTCCAACTCCCACTCTTCGCCATCCGTCTTTTCAATCAGAAGTACAATCTCCTCATCGTTCACATAATAGTGGTAATCAAAAACGTCTTCTATTGTATTATCATTAATGCTAATCAATTTATCACCGGCTTCAATGCCCATCTCTTCGGCAATGCTTCCAGGCTCCACACACTTTACAATATGTTCATGTTTCATTATCATGTCCTCTAATCATCTTACTCTTTCTCTATCATACTAAATTTCTTTTAAAAAAGCAATTTTACACTGTTAAAATTGTTGAAGCATTTCTTAAATTTTGATAAAATGTCTGTGTTAGAGAAAACTTATTATAATTGGAGGCTATGATGTCGAATATTACACAGTTAGAAAAAACACTTCCAACTGCACCTCTTAAGATTGTTGCGTTGGATAGTTGCAAGGAATTAGGACAAAAGGTAAATGATTACATTGTTTCATTTAGAAAGGAAGCGGTCTCAGAATATCCGGAACTGTCATCGATTGCTCATTATGACTGCGAGAACTACCTCGTAGAAGCTGCTTGCCCTCGTTTTGGGTCAGGCGAAGCAAAAGGTGTCCTCAAAGAATCCATTCGCGGAAAAGACTTATTCATTATGGTTGACGTTTGCAACCACAGTCTGACATATAAGGTAAATGGTCATATCAACCATATGTCACCGGATGATCACTATCAGGATTTGAAGCGCATTATCTCGGCTGCTACAGGTAAGGCACGCCGTATCAACGTCATGATGCCATTCCTGTACGAGAGTCGCCAGCATAAACGCACAAAACGTGAGTCCCTTGACTGTGCGCTTGCACTTCAGGAATTGATGGATATGGGCGTATCCAATATTATGACATTTGATGCACACGACCCTCGCGTGCAGAACTCCATTCCGATAAACGGTTTTGACAACTTTTCGCCGAACTACCAGTTTATGAAAGCACTGCTCCGCGCAGAGCCTGACCTTCAGGTAGACAAAGATCATCTGATGATTATCAGCCCGGATGAAGGCGCGATGCATCGTGCGGTATATCTTTCAAATGTACTTGGTGTAGACATGGGTATGTTCTACAAGCGCCGCGATTACTCTACCATTGTAAATGGCAAGAACCCAATCGTAGCTCACGAGTTCCTCGGAACAGACCTTGCCGGCAAGAATGCGATTATCGTTGACGATATGATTTCTTCCGGTGAAAGTATGCTTGATGTTGCAAAACAGATTAAAGAACGCGGTGCAAACCGTGTGTTTGTCTTCACAACCTTCGGTCTCTTCACAGAAGGTATGGGAAAATTTGATGAATACTATGAAAAAGGATTTATCGACCGTATCATCACGACAAACCTTACATATCTTCCGCAGGAAACTTTGGATAAGCCATATTTCACCTGTGCAGATATGAGCAAGTTTATTGCACTGATTATTGATTCATTGAATCATGACACACCGATTGGAACGGTACTAGATCCATCAGATAAGATTCACAAATTATTGGAAAAACATAACGCGAAGTTAAACAAATAGTATATAACAACTAGAGATACGGTGTCCCATCTGGGCACCGTTTCTTATTAGCGCTTACAACAATCAGACTATCGTCTTAACCGGTAGTCATGATTTAATATTTTCTTGTTAAACCAAGCACATTTATAAGAGCTTCTTGTAGAACTCTAGAAACATTAATCTGTGCTTTTTCAGCCTCCATATTAAGCCAGTTCGGGAGAGTGACATTTCTGCGTACTGCTTTGTTATCCATACGTCTGCGATATTCTGTAAAATTAACATCAACTAACGTCAAAATTCCCATAGAGTAATCAAAAATATCGGTGTTCGATTTTGCTATAGTGAGAGCATTTTCTCGTGATGACGGAGAAGGAATCGCTCTTGTATCATCTTCGTAATCAATACCCTTTAGACCAATAGCATCTCGAGCCATTTCAATGGCATCAGCCATGGTTTTCCCTTCGGTATATATATCCATGTCCGGAACATATACTAAGTATTCCTTTTTATATTCTGCTATAAATACTGGATAAACCTGTTTCATATTTCATATCTCCTTTATAATAATCCCCATTTTTTGAGTATATTTTTTGCTGTTATTTCATTAATCTCTTTGTGCCGTGGAACCTGTTCTGTATCGGCTCCTCTCTTGTAGGTGTCATGGTTTCCACCATGTTCTTTAAAACGAAACCCTGCTTTTTCTAATTTCTTGACCAGGTCTCTTCTTTTCATAGTTTTCCTCCTTATTTAAATATTATACACATAAAGTGTGTATAATGCAATAAAATAAAAATACTTGTAAAAATTAGTTGCATTATTAAATTTGATAAATATTATGGAATCGTTTGGCGAATCGCCATATGAATAAAAGTACATGCTTTTATAACGTAATCATTATACCACCAAGTCATAGTATTTACAATAACATTTTGAAATCAAATAAATGAGCTTGGTCATACGAACCAAGCTCATTTATTTGTGAAAATTATAATATTTGGCACCATTTTCCAACGTAATTCCTCTTGCTCTTGCCATTTCACTGACAGTTACAATCTGAAAACCTCTCTCTTGCAACAGAGGAATCAATTCGATAGTTGCCTGAACAGTCGCTTCATAGATATCATGCATCAGCACAATATCGCCATCTTTTACAGTATTAAGAACATAATTACGAATCAGCCCCGCATCTTTGAGTTGCCAATCTAACGTATCGATAGACCACAGCATGATCGGCACACCAGCCACAGACTGTACAACTTCATTCACTGCACCATATGGAGGTCTCATCATCGTCGGTGTCTGTCCTACAATACTGTTAATTACATCTCTCGTATAGTTAATCTCCATTGCGATACCTTCCGCACCATAATCCGTCAATTTAAGATGATTGGATGTATGATTTGCAAGTTCGCACCCCGTCTCTACCATTTTGCGAACAGCGTCCGGATAAGTGTTTACCCTAGGTCCCATCATAAAGAATGTCGCTCTTGCACCATGTGCCTGAAGTGCTTCAATTAATCGCACCGTTCCCACCCCCGGGCCGTCATCAAAAGTCAGCGCTATCATCGGACGATTTGGATTTACTGGATTCTTCTCTGTATCAAATTTCCCGTCTTCCTTAAAATAATAGATGTTTCCTGAAATCTGCTGTTCACCTGTCACTCGGACACCTTCCTCATCAAAATAGTAAGTATCCGGTCCCAGATTTGTCCATCCCGCTGCATAATTCCCATCTAGCAACTTGAATCTGCCATCTTCCCAATCACCATATTTATTCAAAACATTGACAGTTCCTGGCACGATACGATATCGAACCTTTTGATTCCATGAATAGACAAACTTCTCTTTAAGTTCCTTCACGAAATCTAGCGTCAAATCATAGGTTCCCTCTTTGGTGTTATCTATACCATTCACTAATTGATATCCGTTTCCCTGATTCAGGTCATTTACCAGTTGATTGACAGAATATCCCGAATTCTCATCTAGCACAATATTCTGACTCCCATTATATTTCGCATATATCTCAAGCTCCGGTAGAGCATCATCCTGACGTATGGTCACACTATTTACTTGTAATGTCACAACCGGCAGAAAATACTGATATACACTCACGCCGGCACAAAAAAATAGTAGGGCCAATGTCATTATAAGCCCTACTACAACCTTATTCCTATACTCTAAATCACTGTACATATGTATTGTTGTCCCCTATAATAACTTTCTCCGAAATTTATTATATGACACATTTCGACAGAATGCAATGATTCTTATTTTTTCTTATTTCCTATTTTTGCCATAATCCACACAAAAATCATAATAACGGTAAGTGCTACAAAGATACCAAGCATACCTTTCCACATCATATCCAACGCCTGTAATACTGTTTCTTTCATTTTAAAAACCTCCCTTTTATCCTATAAATACTGAGACACTAAGCTGATAATCAGACCACCTGCAACTACTGATGCGATCTGCCCTGATACATTAGAACCAGCTGAGTGCATGATTAAGATATTTGATGGGTCTTCTTCCATTGCAATCTTTTGGATTACACGAGAAGACATTGGAAATGCAGAGATTCCTGCTCCACCAATCATCGGGTTGATTTTCTCTTTTCTAAACAGATTCATGAATTTTGCAAGCATAACACCGCCAATGGTATCCATGACAAATGCGAAGAGACCGATTGCCATAATCATAAGTGTTTCCCACTTTACAAATGCTTCCGCTTTCATACTGAATGAGATTGTGATACCAAGTAACAATGTAATTAAGTTTGCCAGTTGATTCTGTGCTGTCTCAGACATGGTTCCGAGAACGCCACATTCACGAATCAGGTTACCAAACATTAAGAAGCCGACAAGCGCTACTGACTGAGGAGCTACAAGACCTACAATCATTGTAACTGCGATTGGGAATATAATACGCATTGTCTTAGAAACCGACTCCGGTTTGTATTCCATATGAATGCATCTTTCCTTCTTCGTTGTAACAAGTTTGATAGCCATTGGCTGAACAATCGGAACAAGCGCCATGTATGAATATGCTGCAACCGCGATAGGTCCTACATATTCTGACTTTAATACTTGTGATACTAAGATAGCTGTCGGACCATCGGCTGCACCGATTGTACCGATTGCTGCTGCATCTTTGATATCGAATCCTAAAAGTGCTGCAAGTAAAATCGCCGCAAAGATACCAAACTGTGCTCCTGCACCAAACAAAAACATCGATGGCTGTGAAAGAAGCGGTCCAAAGTCAATCATCGCACCGATACCAATAAATAGCAGAATCGGCATAGCCTCTGACGCATTGATACCCACATCAAATAGCCATTCAATAATACCATGTGCTTCCACACCACCAACAGTCTGATTCAACACACCTGAAAGCGGCAAGTTTACTAAAATTGCACCGAATCCCATCGGCAACAAAAGCGATGGCTCATACTCTTTCTTAATTGCAAGCCAGATTAAGGTGATGCCGACTACAAACATCACAAGGTTCTTCCAACCTCCATCCGCTAAAAACAGTGCTTTCACACCCTCCAATAAATAATCCATTCTCATTTCCTCCTAAATGTACAAACTAATTCATTTTGACATAATTGGTTTCAATTATGCAATCACTCTCACTCTTAAGACATCGTTTACGCCTTGAATATCTGAGAGAATATCCGGTGTGATTTCATTTTCCACGTCAATGATGGTATAAGCGTATGCACCCTTACTCTTATTCGTCATGTTCGCAATGTTGATGCCGTCCTCCGCTAAGATAGCCGAGAACTGACCAATCATATTCGGCACGTTGCGATGCATAATCGTGATTCTTGTATGTTCACCGCGAAGTCCCATCTCACAATTTGGATAGTTCACAGAATTGCGAATGTTACCGTTCTCCAAGAATTCCATAACTTCCTTAACTGCCATCTTGGCGCAGTTATCTTCCGATTCCTCTGTTGACGCACCAAGATGAGGAATAACGATTGCATTCTTCACGCCTGTAATCACCGGATTCGGGAAATCTGTAACATACTTTTTCACCTTGCCGGAAATGAGTGCGTCAATCATATCCTCTTCATTTACAAGTACATCTCTTGCGAAGTTGAGTACAACCACGCCTTCCTTCATGAGACTGATTGCGTTCTTGTCAATCATGCCCTTTGTAGACTCTAATGCCGGAACATGAATGGTAATATAATCACACTCTCTGTATATTTCTTCTGTTGTCTTTGCATGGTAAATGCTTCTGGAAAGTTTCCAAGCTGCATCTACAGAAAGATATGGGTCATAGCCATATACATCCATACCGAGATGTGCTGCCGCATTTGCAACAAGTACACCGATTGCCCCAAGACCGATAACACCGAGTTTCTTTCCTTCTAACTCACATCCTGCAAATGCCTTTTTCGCTTTTTCAGCCTGCTTTGCAATATCTCCGTCTTCTTCGTGCTCCTCTACCCAATTGATGCCACCAATAATATCACGAGATGCCAAGAGCATTCCTGCAAGCACAAGCTCTTTTACACCGTTTGCGTTAGCACCCGGTGTGTTAAATACAACAATACCCTGTTCTGCACATCTCTCAAGCGGAATATTATTCACGCCTGCTCCTGCTCTTGCAATTACTTTTAAATTGTCTCCAAATTCCAAATCATGCATCGTTGCACTTCTCACGAGTACTGCATCAGCATCATCCATATGGCTGACTGCTGCATACTCATCTTTAAATTGACTAAGTCCAACATCTGCAATTGGATTCAAGCAATGATATTTATACATTACAGATTCTCCTCTTCAAATTTTTTCATAAATGCTACCAGTGCCTCCACACCCTCGATTGGCATTGCATTGTAAATGCTTGCTCTCATACCGCCAACGCTTCGGTGCCCTTTCAAGTTCTTAAAGCCGGCAGCCTCTGCCGCTTTTACGAACTTCGCATCAAGTTCTGCATCTCCTGTTACAAATGGTACATTCATTAATGAACGGTCTTCTTTTACAACTGTGCCTTTGAACAGTTTGCTCTCATCTAAGAAATCATAGAGAATCTTTGCTTTCTTCTCGTTATGTTCCTTCATTGCCTCAAGGCCACCCATCTCTTTGATCCATTTAAACACCTTACCGCAAATATAGATACCATAAGCCGGTGGTGTGTTGTAAAGAGAATCTGCGTCTGCATGAATCTTGTACTGTAACATCGTTGGTGTACCCGGAAGCACATCCTCTGTAATCAAATCTTCACGAATAATTACAATAACTACACCTGCAGGTCCAATGTTCTTCTGAACACCGCCGTAGATAACACCATATTTGCTGACATCTACAGGCTCAGACAAAAAGCAAGATGAAACGTCTGCCACCAAAAGTTTACCCTTTGTATTAGGAAGTTCTTTGAACTTTGTTCCGTAGATAGTGTTATTTTCGCAAATATAAACATAATCTGCATCTTCGGAAATCGGCAAATCCAAGCAATCCGGAATATAAGAAAATGTCTTATCTTCCGACGTTGCAATCTTGTTTGCCTTACCATATTTCTGTGCTTCCTGATATGCTTTCTTTGCCCATTGTCCTGTCACAATGTAATCTGCCACTTTATTCTTCATCAGATTCATCGGAATCATGGCAAATTGTTGAGACGCACCGCCTTGTAAGAACAGTACCTTGTAGTTGTCAGGAATATTCATAAGGTCACGAAGGTCTGCCTCTGCTGTCTTGATAATCTCATCATAAGCTTTGGAACGATGGCTCATCTCCATCACCGACATTCCGGTACCCTTGTAATCTAACATCTCTGCTGCCGCTTCTTTTAATACACATTCCGGTAATACTGCCGGTCCTGCTGAAAAGTTATATACTCTTCCCATCGCTATTTTCCCTCCTCTAAATCTTCTTCACTGAAGGCTTCGCTGATAGCAGCTCCCGGAGCCACCATCGGCCATACTTTATCATCACAGTCAATCTGGCAGTCAATCACTACCGGTCTTCCCATAGTGAGTGCTTCTGCAAATGCATCCTTAAACTCATCCTGAGAAGTTGCACGGATTCCGACTGCACCCATTGCTTCAGCTAACTTCACAAAATCTACTGCGTCATTTAATACCGTTGACGAATAGCGTTGTCCGTAGAATAAGTTCTGCCACTGACGAACCATTCCAAGTACATGGTTATTGATAACCACCTGAATAATCGGAATGTTGTATCTCGCCGCTGTCGCAATCTCATTCATATTCATGCGGAAACAGCCGTCTCCCGCGATATTGACAACGACTCTTTCCGGAACACCCATTTTGGCGCCAAGAGATGCACCCAAACCATAACCCATGGTTCCAAGCCCGCCGGATGTAAGAAGTGTACGCGGTTTGCTGTATTTGTAGAACTGAGCCGCCCACATCTGATGCTGACCAACTTCAGTTGTTATCACTGCGTCGCCTTCTGTCTGTCTGTAGATTTCTTCTATAACAAATGGTCCTGTCAAAACATCTTTATGATATGTAAGTGGATATTTTTCTTTGTATTCTTGAATCGTTTCCTTCCACTCTGTATGATCTTGTTGTTCTAATTTTGCATTTAATAACTTAAGCACTACATCAACATCACCTGTGATACTTGCATCGGTCATGATATTTTTATCAATCTCTGCAGGGTCAATGTCGATTTGAATAATCTTTGCCTTGTTTGCAAATTTGCTTGCATTTCCTGTGACACGGTCACTGAATCTTGCACCGACAACGACTAATAAGTCACATTTGCTCACACCAAAATTCGATGCCTTTGTTCCATGCATACCAAGCATTCCCGTGTAAAGTTCATCGGTTCCCGGAAATGCACCTTTTCCCATCAGAGAATCTGTGACCGGCGCATCCATCTTGTGTGCAAACTCAATCAATGCTTCGCTTGCTCCGGAAAGAACGGCTCCGCCACCCACAAAGATAAATGGTTTCTTCGATTTTTTCATCATCTCGATTGCCACATCTACCTCTGACTCTTTCACGGCATTCGTGAGTACTTTTTCCGTACAGATGGCTTTCTTCACATATTCACATGTGTTTGCAGTCACGTCCTTCGGAATATCGATAAGTACCGGTCCCGGACGACCTGTTCTTGCAATCTCAAATGCTTTGCGAATTGTATCTGCTAATTTATTTACGTCTTTTACAATATAGTTATGCTTTGTAATCGGCATTGTCACTCCGGCAATGTCGATTTCCTGAAAACTGTCTTTTCCAAGAAGGGATACTCCTACGTTACATGTGATTGCAACAACCGGAATGGAATCCATGTATGCCGTCGCAATACCTGTTACTAAGTTCGTTGCTCCCGGTCCGCTGGTTGCAAAGCAAACGCCTACTTTTCCGGTTGCTCTTGCATATCCGTCTGCCGCATGAGAAGCCCCCTGCTCATGGGATGTCAATATATGTGTGATTTCATCTCTGTGCTTATAAAGCGCATCATACACATTGAGAATTGCACCGCCCGGATAACCGAATACGGTGTCAACGCCCTGCTCCTTCAAACACTCGATTACAATTTCTGCTCCTGTCAACTGCATGTTAAGTCTCCTTCTCTATCTCGGTATTTCTAAGATTGCTCCTCTGTTTCCTGATGTCACCATAGATGCATATCTTGCTAAGTATCCGCTTGTTACTTTTGGCTCTCTTGGTACCCACTTTGCCTTACGCTCTGCTAACACTTCGTCAGATACCTTCAGTTCCATCTTGTTTTCAGGAATATTTATCTTAATGATATCGCCTTCTTCTACAAGTGCGATTGGTCCGCCGACTGCCGCTTCCGGTGAAACGTGTCCGATGGATGCACCTCTTGATGCACCACTGAAACGTCCATCTGTGATAAGCGCAACACTTGCGCCAAGTCCCATACCCGCGATTGCAGAGGTTGGGTTCAGCATTTCACGCATACCAGGTCCGCCCTTTGGTCCTTCGTAACGGATAACCACAACGTCGCCTGCAACAATCTTGCCGCCTTTGATTGCGTCGATTGCATCCTCTTCACAGTCAAACACTCTTGCCGGTCCTTCGTGAACCATCATCTCTTCCACAACTGCAGAACGTTTTACGACACTGCCGTCCGGTGCAAGATTACCGGTAAGAACTGCAAGACCGCCCGTTTCACTATATGGATTTTCAATCGGTCTGATAACCTCTGGATTCTTATTTGTACAATTTGCGATATTTTCGCCGACTGTTTTACCTGTCACAGTCATGCAGTTTGTATCTAATAAACCTTTTTTATTCAGTTCATTCATGACTGCATACACACCACCTGCCTCATTGAGGTCTTCCATATATGTAGGACCCGCCGGTGCCAAATGGCAAAGGTTCGGTGTCTTTGCACTGATTTCATTTGCAAATGTAATATCAAAGTCCATTCCAATCTCATGTGCGATTGCCGGCAAATGAAGCATGGAGTTTGTCGAACATCCAAGTGCCATATCTACGGTTAACGCATTGAGAATTGCCTCTTCTGTCATAATATCTCTTGGGCGAATATTCTTCTCCAAGAGTTCCATAACCTTCATACCTGCATGTTTTGCAAGTCTGATTCTCTCAGAATATACGGCCGGAATTGTTCCATTTCCCTGAAGTCCCATACCGAGTACTTCTGTCAGACAGTTCATACTGTTCGCTGTGTACATACCGGAGCATGAACCACAGGTTGGACATACCTTTTCTTCGAATTCTGTTACATCTTCCTCTGTCATCGTTCCTGCCGCATAAGAGCCAACGGCCTCGAACATGCTGGAAAGACTTCGCTTGCATCCCTTTACCTTACCTGCAAGCATCGGACCGCCACTTACAAAAACAGTTGGCACATTGATACGTGCTGCTGCCATCAAAAGTCCCGGTACATTTTTATCACAGTTTGGAATCATAACCAAAGCATCAAACTGATGTGCCATTGCCATCGCTTCTGTAGAGTCTGCAATCAAATCTCTGGTTACAAGAGAATATTTCATACCTACGTGTCCCATTGCAATGCCGTCACACACAGCGATTGCAGGGAACATAATCGGTGTTCCTCCCGCCATTGCAACGCCCATCTTCACAGCGTCACAGATCTTATCTAAGTTCATGTGTCCCGGTACAATTTCATTATAAGAACATACGATACCAACTAACGGTCTCTGACGTTCTTCCTCTGTGTATCCCAATGCATTGAATAACGAACGGTGTGGCGCCTGTGCCATTCCTTTTGTTACTGTATCACTTCTCATATCTATTTCCTCCTTGATGTCTGAGTTGCTCCTACTTAATATACTCAGCAATGAGCGTTCCAATCTCTGCTGTTCCCACTTGTTTTTTTCCTTCTGACATGATGTCAATTGTGCGGTATCCTGCTTTTAATACTTCTCCCACTGCGTTTTCAATCGCATCTGCTTCCTTGTCTAAATCAAACGTATAGCGAAGCATCATGGCTGCTGAGAGAATTGTTGCAATCGGATTCGCAATGCCTTTGCCTGCGATGTCCGGTGCCGAACCGCCGCTTGGCTCATAGAGACCGAATTTCGTATCGTTAAGGCTTGCTGATGCCAGCATTCCAATCGAACCGGTAATCATACTTGCCTCGTCTGATAAGATATCACCAAACATGTTCTCTGTCAGGATAACGTCGAACTGTTTTGGATTCTTCACAAGCTGCATTGCACAGTTGTCAACCAGCATATGTTCTAGCGTCACTTCCGGATAATCCTTCGCAACCTCTTCTACTACTTTTCTCCAAAGTCTCGAAGAATCGAGCACATTTGCCTTATCAACGCTGATGACCTTTTTGTTACGCTTCATTGCAATGTCAAATGCGCGAATTGCGATTCTGCGGATTTCGTTTTCATTATATGTAAGTTCATCCTTTGCTGTCATTACGCCGTCTACTTCTTTTGTCTCTCTCTTTCCAAAGTAAAGGCCTCCTGTAAGTTCACGCATAATCATCATGTCAAAACCGCCCTCGGTCAGTTCTTCCTTGAGTGGACATGCGCCTTTGAGTTCATCATAGAGAACTGCCGGTCTAAGGTTCGCAAATAAGTTAAGTTCCTTACGAATCTTAAGGAGTCCTGCCTCCGGTCTCTTGGATGGCTCCAACTTGTACCATGGAGACACCTTTGCATCACCGCCTATGGACCCCATCAGAACTGCGTCGCACGATTTTGCAATCGCTACTGTCTCATCTGTAAGTGGGATTCCATGTACATCGATGGATGCACCTCCCATGAGTAATTCGTTGTATGTATAACTATGTCCGTAGACTTCTCCTACCTTATTCAATACTTTGATTGCTTCTGTCACAATCTCCGGTCCGATGCCGTCGCCTCGTATTACACCAATATTCAGTTGCATACGTTTCTACCTCTTTCCTAATTTAGAATAATTACCCTTAATAATACCTCATTTTTCTACATGTTTCAACCCTTTAGCATGGAAAAGTGCAGAAAAAAAGTGCCACTTTCGTGACACTTTTTCGTATAAATTCAATAATTATTCAGCACTTGGTTTCTCAACCTGTGTAATCGCTGCTTTCTGCATCGGAATACGGCAGTTCTTGTTGTTACCAAATTCTACGATAACATCATCTTCTGAGATGTCGATAATCACGCCATAGAATCCGCTCGTTGTAAGAACTGTATCTCCCACTGCCATCTCAGATAACATTAATTGAAGTCTTTTCTGTTCTTTTTTCTGAGGTCTCATCATGAAGAACCACAAAAGTCCGATAAATGCAGCATAGATAAGAAGTGTTGTCAGCATTCCGCCGCCTGCACCTGCACCACTTGATAAAATCATTTCTATTTCCTCCTAAATTCTAAACACTAAAGGTATCATACTAAATAAATACCATTTCTTCAAGTTGTTTTTTTATTTTCCTGACATTCTTGCCAATTTTTCTGCTTTATATTCTTTGTATCGTCCCTGCTCAATTGCCTCTCTGATTTCTTCCATCATCGTGTTGTAGAAATACAGATTATGAAGCACACAGAGTCTCATGCCGAGCATTTCTTTTGCCTTAAGCAAATGTCTGATGTAGGCTCTGCTGTAAGTGCGACATGCCGGGCACTGACAACCTTCCTCTATCGGAGAATCATCCAGTTCATATTTTGCATTGAACAGATTGATTTTTCCATGATTGGTATAGACATGTCCGTGTCTTCCGTTTCTGCTCGGATACACGCAGTCAAAGAAATCCACACCTCTGTCAACTGCTTCTAAGATATTAGCAGGAGTTCCAACTCCCATGAGATACGTCGGTTTCTCCACAGGTAAATGTGGAACCACTGCATCCAAGATACGGTACATATCTTCGTGTGACTCACCAACCGCAAGTCCGCCGACAGCATATCCGTCCAAATCCATCTTTGCAATCTCTTTTGCATGCTCGATTCGGATATCCTCATAGATACCTCCCTGATTGATACCGAAAAGCATCTGATTCTTATTGATGGTATCCGGAAGTGAATTGAGTCTACTCATCTCTTCCTTACATCTCTGTAGCCAACGAGTGGTTCGTGCAACCGAATCTTCCATATATTTTCTGCTTGCAACGCTGGACGGACATTCATCAAATGCCATCGCAATCGTGGATGCAAGATTGGACTGGATCTGCATACTTTCCTCCGGACCCATGAAAATCTTACGTCCGTCAATATGTGAGTTAAAGTATACTCCTTCTTCTTTAATTTTACGGAGACCTGCCAACGAAAACACCTGGAATCCACCGGAGTCTGTAAGTATCGGCTTATCCCACACCATGAATTTGTGAAGGCCACCAAGTTTTTTTACAACTTCATCGCCCGGTCTCACATGCAAGTGATAGGTGTTTGACAATTGCACCTGTGTTTTGATACCCTGCAGGTCCTCTGTAGAAACAGCCCCTTTGATTGCAGCGATTGTCCCTACATTCATAAACACCGGGGTCTGAATGACACCGTGTACCGTATGAAATTCTGCGCGCTTTGCAAGCCCGTCTCGTTTAATCAATTTGTACATATTTCATCCTCATTCTAATAATGTATGACAGCCGGAGTTCCTTTTGAAATCATGCTGTAAAGTTCCCCTGCTTTTGCCGGTGGCATATTAATACAACCATGAGAACCATTTGTAATATATCTGTCACCACCAAATGTCGGTTGCCAATTGGCATCATGGAAGCCGATTCCACTCCAAGTTACACGCATCCAGTAATTCACCGGTGTTAAATAGGATGGTTTTCCGTTTGGAAGTGGTCTTCCTCTCAGCACTCTGTTTTTTTGCATTTCTAAAACAGTAAAGGTCCCTGTCGGAGTATCATTAGAACCTCTCTTACCTGTTACAACATCTGTTTCAAGCGCCACGGCACCATTTACAATATACCACATATGTTGCTCTGTTATGTCCACTTCTATGTATGTAGAACCCCAGATTGTCTGACCTTCCGGAGTTGCACTTCTTGAGAAAATCGGTTCTCTTGTAACGGTTTTCCCCTCTTTAATCTCAGAAATCAGCTGCTCTGTCTCAGCATCAACACCGACTACACGGCCATATCCGGCCAAAGCAATATCAACTACTTTTCCTGTCGGAGTTGTAAGCTGTCCGCCTCGATTGGCTGTGTTATATTGATTTCCCAAAGTATTGGCAAATGATTTCACGCCGTCCGCTGAAATGACAGGTGCCATATTCTCATCTACGGAAATCCACTGATAGACTTGACTCTTATCCAAGGTCACAACAACATTGTCCAAACTATATGTAATGCTTGCGGTGAGATATTTGTTCATCTCATCTTTTGCTGCAATCACTTCCGGAGATTCTTTTGTGAAACGCGGCTGGAGATAACATCCGGCCTCTTCTATGTTCACTTTTACTTCGATTGCTGCAACTGCTGCAATAATGACTTCATTGAATTTCGCTGTATCTATCTGTGTGCCGTAAGTCTCGTCTTGAATCACAAATTGTCCGTCCTGATATACAACAGTAGCTGCTACAGCTGCAATCTGATTCTCCGGCTTAAGACATTCCAAAGCCAAGATTCTCTCATCTAATTTTGCACTGTCATAATTAAAGTCAACCTCTGCCTGAATCTGATTCGTCTCAAAAAATGCCTTTGGCCATGCATAAGAATTCTGTGCTTCAAACGCTTCCTTAAGCTGCCTGTATCCATTATAGACGATACCGATATCTGTTCCTTTGATTTCTTCTGTCGCACCATTTGTACCTTCGATAGTAAGCACATACTCTTCCACTTGTTTTTGCAACAAGTTTCCAACTTCATCAACTGTCATTCCTGAGCAATCGGTTCCGTTAACGAAAGTTCCCTCTAAAAAGCACTCAGAATATTTCTTTGCCATGCCAAAATATATACCGGCCAACAATACAAGAACTGCCGCAACAGAGATAATCACGATTTTTAGTGTCTTGCGTGATTTTTGAGGTGCCTCTTCTGTTGATACCTCCTCTGGTTCCTCCGCTTTTGGTTCCTCCGCTTTTGGCTCCTCCGTTATTGTCTCCCCTACCTCAGATTCCTCAGCATTTGTTTCTTCTGCCTCAGGCTCCTCCACAGGATTCTCATTAACCACGTCTGCCAGCGCTTCCGCCAATTCTTCTACTTTATTATCATCTTTTTCTTCTATGGTATTCTCATTTGTAAGTTCTTCACTCATGATATTCTAACTCCTTCAATTTCCATATCTTGTACATTATAATACGAATAAACATAAAAGTACATATTTTTTTACAAATATGATATTGCACTTTTCGTCGAAAAATTGCATAATGGTAATTGTATAATTAGGTAATTTTTATATAAGTAGGAGGTCAATTAAATGGCAAAAAAATTAATCGACATTTCACACATTTCAAAATCATATGGAGACAACCTCGTGTTGGACGATTTGAACTTATATATTAATGAAAATAAATTTTTGACGTTACTGGGTCCCAGTGGATGTGGTAAGACTACTCTTCTGCGTATCTTGGGTGGTTTTGAAACGCCTGACCAAGGAAATGTAATCTTCGACGGAGTGGATATTACCAACCTTGCGCCGAACAAACGACAGTTAAATACAGTATTTCAAAAATATGCACTGTTTACTCACATGACAATTGCGGAAAATATTGCTTTTGGTCTCAAAATCAAAGGAAAATCCAAGGCATATATTAACGATAAGATTAAGTATGCCCTGAAGCTTGTAAACTTGGACGGCTTTGAAAACCGCATGGCAGATCAATTAAGTGGTGGGCAACAACAGCGTATCGCTATTGCTCGTGCTATCGTAAATGAGCCAAAGGTATTGCTTTTGGACGAGCCTTTAGGCGCTCTTGACTTGAAACTTCGCCAGGACATGCAGTACGAACTAATCCGTTTAAAGAATGAACTTGGCATTACATTTGTATATGTAACGCATGACCAGGAAGAAGCTCTGACAATGTCAGATACGATTGTTGTTATGAACCAGGGATACATTCAGCAGATTGGTTCCCCGGAAGATATTTATAACGAACCGGAAAATGCGTTTGTTGCCGACTTTATCGGCGAAAGCAATATTCTTCCGGCTACGATGGTTGAGGATAAACTGGTTAAAATCCTCGGCGTTAATTTCCCATGTGTAGACACCGGATTCGGCCGTAACAAACCGGTCGATGCCGTGATTCGTCCGGAAGATATTGACCTTGTAAAGCCGGGCGAGGGACTTTTGGATGGTGTTGTTACACATTTGATTTTCAAAGGCGTGCACTACGAGATGGAGGTCACTGCAAACAACTATGAGTGGCTCGTTCACAGCACTGACATGTTCCCTGTAGGAACTGAGGTCGGTATTAAAGTGGACCCGTTTGACATTCAAATCATGAAAAAACCAGAATCTGAAGATGAGGAGGCCGTACCGATTGAAGAATAAAAAAAGATTACTTAACGGCCCGTATCTTTTCTGGGCAATCGCGTTTATCATCATTCCGATTGTCATGATTTTTTATTACGGGCTGACGGATGATAGTTATCAATTTACGCTGATGAATCTGGCAGAGATTACAACTCCTGAAAACCTAAAGGCACTTGGACTTTCTCTTCTGCTCTCCTTTATCAGCACGGTGATATGCCTTATCTTAGCATATCCGCTGGCGATGATTCTGTCTCAAAAGAACACGAATCAATCCAGTTTTATTGTGTTTATTTTCATCCTTCCGATGTGGATGAATTTCTTGCTGCGCACATTAGCTTGGCAAACCTTGTTGGAAAAGAACGGTGTCATCAACGGGTTACTTTCCCTGTTGCACTTGCCGACTCTTGACATTATCAACACTCCTTACGCGATTGTACTCGGCATGGTATACAATTTCCTGCCGTTTATGGTGTTACCTATTTTTAATGTATTAGCAAAGATTGACAAAGACGTTATCAACGCTGCAAGAGATCTCGGGGCAAATAATGTTCAAGTATTTACGAAGATTATCATGCCGCTTTCCGTACCGGGTGTAATCAGCGGAATTACGATGGTATTCGTTCCTGCGCTTACAACATTTGTTATCTCCGATATTTTGGGCGGAAGTAAAATTCTCCTTATCGGAAATGTCATCGAGCAGGAATTTACACAGAGCTATAACTGGCATGCCGGTTCAGGACTGTCTCTTGTCCTGATGATTTTTATCGTCATCAGTATGGCTTTGATTTCAAAATATGATAAAGATGGGGAGGGAACAACATTTTGATTAAATCAACTTTACACAAAATTTATCTCGGTTTCATTCTCCTCTTACTGTATGCCCCGATTTTAACCTTGATTGCACTGTCCTTTAACAGTTCCAAGACACGTTCAAAATGGGGCGGTTTCTCAGGGAAATGGTATGTTGCACTTTTCCAGAATGAGGATATTATGAATGCGCTCTATACGACATTGATTATTGCGCTTTTATCTGCACTGATTGCAACACTCATTGGAACGGCTGCTGCTATCGGAATACAGGCCATGAACGCCAAGTTCCGCACGGTTATGATGGCTGTCACTAACATTCCAATGCTAAATGCAGATATTGTAACGGGTATTTCTCTCATGCTGTTATTTATTGCATGCAGAGTCTTTTTCCCACAGTTTTCGTTAGGATTTACCACGGTGCTATTGGCACACATTACCTTTAACATTCCTTATGTCATACTGAGTGTGACGCCGAAGCTGAAGCAGACGAATAAATACACTTACGAAGCAGCCTTGGACCTCGGCGCATCGCCGATATACGCATTTTTCAAGGTTGTGATGCCTGATATTTTCCCGGGTATATGTTCTGGTTTCCTGCTTGCATTTACCATGTCGCTGGATGATTTCGTAATCACCCATTTTACGACCGGCGCAGGTGTACACACCTTGTCAACAAAAATCTACAGTGAGGTTCGTAAAGGAATCAAACCGGAGATGTATGCACTCTCCACACTACTTTTTATCTCTGTACTATTTTTGCTGATACTGGTAAATACTGCTCCAGAGGAAAATGCAAAAAGACCGAAAAAAGCGCCGACGAAATTCCACAAGGTAACCCGCATCGTATTTCGTCGTGTCGTTCCTGCCGCTATGATTCTTGTCATTGTCGCAGGTGGATTCTTCTACAGTGCGCAAAACCGCTCTTCTGCTGCCAATAAAGTAATCGTGTATAACTGGGGCGAATACATTGACCCGGAAGTGTTAGACATTTTTGAAGAAGAGACCGGAATTACAGTTGTTTATGAAGAATTCGAGACCAATGAAGGTATGTTTCCAAAGGTACAGGCAGGTGCAGTCTCTTACGATGTGGTGTGCCCGTCTGACTACATGATACAGCGTATGATTGAGAATAACCTGCTTGCTGAAATCAACTTTGACAACATCCCTAATATTAAAAACATCGGCGAGCAATATATGAAACAGTCACAAGGCTTTGACCCGGAAAACAAATATTCCGTTCCATATTGCTGGGGAACTGTTGGAATTCTCTATAACAAGACTCTGGTGGATGACCCGGTAGACAGCTGGTCCATTCTGTGGAATGAAAAATATGCCGATCAGATACTGATGCAAAACAGTGTGCGTGACGCCTTTGGTATTGCCCTCAAATATCTTGGCTACTCCTTGAATTCAAAAGACCTCGATGAACTTCAAGCAGCAAAAGAACTCTTGATGAAGCAAAAACCTCTGGTACAGGCTTATGTAGTAGACCAGGTTCGAGATAAAATGATTAGCAATGAGGCGGCGATTGGAGTCATCTACTCCGGCGAAGCTATTTACACACAATCCGAGAATCCGGATTTGGAATATGTGATTCCAAAAGAAGGTTCTAACGTGTGGATTGACTCGTGGGTAATTCCGAAGAACGCACAGAACAAAGAGAATGCAGAAATCTTTATTAATTTCTTGTGTCGCCCGGATATAGCGAAGATGAACTTTGACTATATTACGTACTCTACACCAAATATACCTGCTCGGGACCTTGTTGAGGATGATGCAATCCGAAACAGCACCATTGCGTTCCCTGATGCAAGTGAATTAGACCGCTGCGAAACCTACAACTATCTCGGAACAAAATTTGACAATATTTATAATGAATTGTGGAGAGAAATTAAATCCAAGTAATAATTACGGTGCAGGAAGTATGATTTGCTTCTTGCACCGTAAAAAATTAGTATTTGGGGGAACATTGCGAGTTCTGTTTGTACTAATCTACGGTGTAGAATAAAGTTATTCTTGCTATCACCGTACTGTTGATTTGCTATTCTGCGATTTTACGGTGTGCCACGGAGAAGTTTTCCCCTGCACCGTACGACGTTTTTTATGAGCATATGTTTTTACGGTGCAATATAAGAAAATTATATTTCGCACCGTATAGTAACAACTTGCAAATGCTCTTTTCTATATGGTTTACGGTGCGAACTAGTGCAACATGTATTTTACACCGTAAAATATAACTTGCTATCAAGTCATACTCAGAAAATTTACGGTGCAAACATTAAAAATTAAGTGTTGAACCGTAAAAATAATTTTAAACCTCAAATTCATACGGTGTTACCGGAACAATCACATTATCACACCGTAAAACAGCAAATTAGGAGAATCTATGAAACGCACTTTTACTTACACAATACCAAGTGAATATAATGGCGAAACTCTTCTATCCTTTTTGAAAAGCAGGAAATATTCCAGCCAAATCATCACGCACTTAAAGCGTACGGAAAATGGAATCTTGCTCAACAGCGAATGGGGACGCGTGCGCGACATTCTACACGCCGGTGATGAACTTACTATTCAATTAATTGAACAAGAAGCATCTGAAAATATTGTGCCAACAAATCTCCCGTTGGATATTGTATACGAGGATGAAGATATATTGGTTATCAACAAAGCTGATAATACACCGATACATCCATCACAAGGAAACTACGATAATACCCTTGCCAATGCAGTAGCATATTACTATAAACAAAAGAGAGAGTACTTCACATACCGCTGCATCAATCGTCTGGATCGAGACACAACCGGACTTCTTATCATAGCAAAAAACATGTACAGCGCATCTCTTCTGTCGGAGATGGTTGCCGCTCGTGAGATTCACCGGGAATATCTTGCTATCGCTACCGGAGAAACACCGAAAAACGGAACAATTATTGCTCCTATCGCACGTGTCGATGGTTCTACAATCGAACGATGTGTGAATGAAGAACAAGGCGATTATGCATGTACGCATTATAAACGAATTGCATACAAAAATGGATACTCCTTAGTTTCACTTAAACTTGAAACCGGACGCACACACCAGATTCGTGTCCATATGAAACATATTGGCCATCCGCTTCCGGGTGATTTCCTGTATAATCCGGATTACTCGGTGATTGAGCGTCAGGCCCTTCATTCACACAAATTAACTTTAAGACACCCAATATCAGGTGAACTTCTGGAATTTGTAGCTGATTTACCAGAGGATATGAAGAAAATTATAGAATAAATTCTTTTAACATGCCTTCGACCATCTTCATGTCTAAAGGATTTCGAAGTGTTTCAAATGTGACTAGAAGATTCTTGCCTATGTAGATTCCATTTTTCGCATAAGTCTCAAGTTTCTGAATTGCTTTTTGAGCATATTCCGGATTATCCATCATGCCAAAATGCTCGAGATAAATCTCAGTTCTTGCTCTAACATTTAGTAACGTGAAATCCGGATATACCGTGCCATACCCCTTAAGTGCCACAGGATGCTCATAACGATAAGGAATACCTAATGACAAAAATTTGTCTGCAAGCATTTTCTCTGTCTTCGAACGTACACGCTCTCCTCGTTCTGTTGTTATGACAGGAACATCATCCGCAATTTCTTTTCCTTTATATTCAACACCTTCCCAATGTTCTACATATTGTTCATCTGTCAAAACATGAGAGTTGACAAGCTTCTTTCTTGTTTCTGACAGTCCAAAATAAACTCTCAAAAAATCTATTTCTTTTAGCAAATGAATTGCTCTATGTAACTTGTTTTTCTGTTCCTTAATATGTTTCAAAAAACGTAAATCATAGTCCTTTTGCGCTAGTGACTTAATAAGCTTGCTGTTCTTCGTGGATATGTATATCCCCTTCTTTTGTGAACTTTCTGTCTTATGATAATACTGCACCGTTCCCTTTGATTGTGATAATACCAAAGTTCCTTCCGGTGCTTTTTTTAATGACTTTTCTACTCTTGATATTAAACCATCCGCTTCTTTCAATTTTTCTTGTAAAAAATCTTTCATTTGAAAATTCCTCCTATATTTTATTTTAATTATATATGTGATTTGTGTTTGAATTACGGTGCAAAGGATACATTATCCTGATACACTGTATTATTTGGATTTGTATTTTGAATGTTACGGTTTGAATTGTAATCTTGCACTCATGCACCGTATATTTTAATTGAAATTCAATTGTTTTTTTGGATTTTACGGTGCAAACGCCAAGATTATTCTCTGGCACCGTGATTTTTGATTATATTTGATTTGTTTTATTGAATTGTTACGGTGTACTCTAAGATTTGAGAAAAACACACCGTATTCCCCAGAAAAGATCTTGATTTTTGTTCACAAATTACGGTGCAGTAAACACAACAACTAGATTTACACCGTATATGCATAAAAATCATATAAATCAAGAGTTCCCTATACGGTGTAGCAAGCCACAACGACTCACCACACCGTAATATGCTCCTTAAAAATGCACATTCAGACTTCACTTGACTGCCAAACATTGTTAAATATGAAAACATCCGCCACCGATGAACTCTTTAAGCAAGGAATTCGTCGGCACATGCTCACTTCCAATTCCTACAAAATAATCCAAGAATTTGAGCAGGCGTTTCGCTTCCATATACTCCTCGCAATCCTTCTCAATTCCAAACAGAACAGGCTCTGCGTACTGCTTGAGCACAGCAAGTTCATAAATCAATGCTGAATTGAACATCACATCTGCTTCTTCCTGATATGGGAAGATGTTTTCCTCTTCTCCTCGTCGCACAGACGGCCACATGGCAATTGTCTGTTTTGCAGTAGTTCCGCGTGTTCTCGCATCACGCACCATACGACGAAGCAGTCTTCCATCCGTGGTCGGGATACGATTATGCTCATCAATGTTTAATTGTGTGAGCGCACTGATATAGATTTTGAATTTATTCTCTTTTGACAAACGATATGTCAATTTATCGTTTAGACAATGAATTCCTTCGATTACAAGTACATCCTGCTCTCCCAGTTTCTTTGGTGGGGTAATGTACTCCTGTCTTCCAATTTTAAAATTAAAGGTAGGCAGTATAACTTCTTTACCGGCCAACAAATCTGCCATATCCTGATTGAACTTTTCCACATCGATAGCTTCCAGACACTCGAAATTATATTTCCCATCTTTGTCCTTCGGTGTTTTTTCACGGTCCACAAAGTAATTATCCACCGCAATAGGATGTGGAATCATACCATGTGCACGAAGCTGAATCGATAAACGATGTGAAAATGTTGTCTTACCCGATGACGACGGGCCTGCGATAAGTATAAACTTGACGCCCGGTCGGTCCACAATTGTTCTGGCAATATCACCAATCTTCTTTTCCTGAAGTGCTTCCTGCACAAGAATCGTCTCTTGGATTTTGCCCTTCGTAATCTCCTCATTCAAGTCCGCAACTGTCTGAATTCCCATCATATCGCCCCATTTGCTGGATTCATTCAGCACTTGGAACAGTTTGTGACGAGGTTTAAATGGCGGTACAACGGTCGGAGCACTCTCCTCCGGCATCTGAATGACGAATCCCTCTCCATATACATGCAATTCAAAATATGGCAAATACGACGCATCCGGCACCATATATCCATAATAATAGTCTTCAAATTCATTCATGCTGTAGATGTTGACCTTCGAAACACGACGATATTCAAACAAACGCTCCTTGTCATGCATACCATGCTTGCGGAACAAGGCAACAGCCTCATCCGTGTGAACACTCCTCTTCTTAATCGGCATCTTAGCCGCTATCATTTCCTGCATGCGTTCTGTCACCTTTGCAAGAAATGCTTCATCTACGACTACATTTCCGGAAACGGTACAATAATAACCCTTGCTCACAGAAAAATCAATTCGTACTTTGCATGCATCATCATGCCCGCAAATATCGTGAATGGCCTTCACCATCATTAGGCACATGCTTCTCTTATAAGTCTTATTTCCGGCGGAATCTCCAAGTGTAACAAATCTCAGATTGCAGTCTTTCTTTAGTGTCTTCTTAAGTTCAAAGAGTCTATAATTCTCACATCCAAGAACAATGCGATGCGCATACTGCTCTTGAAAATCTTTTGCAATGGTCTCAAAAGTTGTACCCTCTTTATACTCACGCACGACATCATTTACTCGTACCTGATACATTTTCACTTCCATATCAATTCCTCCTTATCGGTTTAAACCTTTTTTACACGAGTTGAAATGGGTGCTCCTTTGGTGCAGTAACAATGTCCACACCTTGAAGCTTTTCTTGCAGAAATGCTGCCACATCCTCAATAAATATATGCTCCAATCCATAGTGTCCGGCATCAATAATTGCCATTCCCTGCGCAACAGAATCAATTCCTTCGTGGTGGTCTATTTCCGCAGTCACAAACACATCTGCGCCTTTTGCAATGGCAAGTTCCGTCATATGTTTTCCGGAACCCGGTGAGATGGCAACGCGTTGCACCTTTTTATCTAAATCCCCAAACACCTTGACTCCATCTAATTTAAATTTCTCTTTTACAAGTTCACAGCATTCTCGCAATGACAGTTCGTTTACAAGGAATCCAACCCTTCCGATTCCTTCCATCTGCTCTGAATCTGTTACTTCTAATACTTCCATATCACTCAGCCCTAAGATTTCACCGGATAATGTCGCCATGCCAAGCACATCATAATTCGTATGCATCGCATAATAGGAAATATCGTGCTGTAATAACTTTACAACACGACCTCCGATAAAATACTCATCTGTAATTTGCTTTAGTGGGGAAAATATTAATGGGTGATGCGTAATCAACATATCTGCTTTCATCGCAATCGCCTCATCAATCACTTCGTCCGTCGCATCCAGTGCCACATAGATTTTCTTAACATCCTTATCCATGCGACCAACCAGCAAACCGACATTATCCCACTCAAGGGCTGCATGCTTTGGATATGTAGTTTCAATCACCTTCATAATATCTCTGCAAAGCATACTCAATTCCCTCCAGTTCTTCCTCTATTTCTTTTTTTCGAACTTCGATGTGAAGTCCGTCTTCCTTTTGCAAATTTTGCAAAATCATTTTCTTTGTTTGTTTTTCTTTTTCCAAAAACGTCTTAAGTACAGGATGCTTCTCTGAAAGTAAAAATTTCCCATAACGAAACTCTACTGTATGATACGCATCAGATGCTCCGTTTATTACTTTCATCATCGGATAAAACTTACCGTCTTCCTGCACCATATCCTCGGCAACAATACAATATCCCTGTTCTAGTAGGTATTCCCTGACTTTGTGAAGTTCAGACTGTGGCTGAAGGATAAATTCTCGGAGAGATTGAAACACACTCCGGCCTTCTTCCAGAATCTTGATTGTCAAAGCACCGCCCATGCCCGCAATGACAACTGCTTCGCATTCCGCTACTTTTAACTGCTTTACACCGTCCGAGAGCCTTGTCTCAATTTTATCCTCTAATCCATGCTCAGCGATATGCTCGTTGGCACGAAGAAGGGGTCCGCGATTCACATCCATTGCAAATGCTTTTTTACATTTTCCTGTCTCTATCAAATATATGGGAATATACCCATGGTCCGTTCCGACGTCAGCAACTACCAAACCAACGCTGACAAGGTCGGCAACCGCCTGTAATCTCCTCGATAATTCCATAGATACTCCTAGTCTAAATAATCACGCAATTTGCGGCTTCTGCTTGGATGGCGAAGTTTTCTGAGCGCTTTCGCCTCAATCTGACGAATACGCTCACGGGTAACATCGAATTCTTTACCAACTTCCTCCAAAGTTCTGGCACGTCCATCGTTCATACCAAAGCGAAGACGAAGAACCTTCTGTTCTCTTTCTGTCAAAGTCTCCAACACTTCATTCAATTGTTCCTTAAGAAGTGTTGCCGCCGCAGCCTCAGCAGGCACCGGAACATTATCGTCCTGAATGAAATCACCCAAATGACTGTCTTCTTCCTCACCGATAGGTGTCTCTAAAGAAACAGGTTCTTGGGAAATTTTCAAAATCTCACGCACACGCTCTACAGGCATGTCCAATTCTTCTGCGATTTCCTCCGGAGAAGGCTCGCGTCCCAATTCCTGCAGCAATTGTCTTGATACACGAATCAACTTATTAATAGTCTCTACCATGTGTACCGGAATACGAATGGTTCTCGCCTGGTCAGCAATCGCACGCGTAATTGCCTGACGAATCCACCATGTTGCGTAGGTACTGAACTTAAATCCTTTTTGATAATCGAATTTTTCAACGGCTTTGATAAGACCAAGGTTACCTTCCTGAATCAAATCCAAGAATAACATACCACGTCCTACGTATCGTTTTGCAATGCTGACAACCAATCGAAGGTTCGCCTCGGCAAGTCTCTTCTTTGCGTCCTCATCACCATCTGACATACGCTTTGCCAATTCAATTTCTTCATCAGCACTTAACAGTGGTACTTTACCGATTTCTTTCAAATACATGCGAACCGGGTCCTCAATGCTGACACCTTCCGGAACAGACAAGTCAATCTTTTCCATGTCCACTTCGTCATCATCTGACAGAAGTAGATCTACATCATCCGGAATATCCTCTTCTACCTCCGGCGTAATTCTGAGTACATCAATTCCCTGCCCTTCAACATACTCCAACACTTTATCCATTTGTTCTGCTTCCAGCTCCATGTCTGAGAAAACATCATTGATTTCACCTATTTCCAGGGTGTTTTTTTTCTTCTTTCCCATACTAACCAATGTTTTCAGTTTTTCCTCAAATTTAACAGCTTGTTCTTCCATGTGGTATCCATCCTCCATAAACTTGTTTATATTTTATCCTCAATCAATAGAAATATGCAATTT
>JAZQSP010000192.1:0-5112 GCA_045630205.1 Faecalimonas sp.
TGATTTATTATACTTATATAATCAAAAACAGAACACAATGCCAAGCATACCTATAAAAGACCAGCAGAACAGTCATACGGGAATAGGAAGAGCCAAAGGTTCAAAGAACCTCCTCACACAGGAAATGAAACTTGTATTGACACAGATAGTTGAGGGACAGTTGCATAGAGTGCCGGAAGCGTTGGAAAAGGTATTCAAGACCAAACCGGAAAAGTATGTCGCTCTGGTCACAAGACTTGCAGAGATATGTATTCCAAAAACACAGCAGGTTGAACTTTCCACAGACGAGGCTATCGACGTGAAGGCCACTCTTGAGGATATGAGGAATAAAATACTGAACAGGGACAATTAATAATGAATAATGTACGGATACATTTATTTGATTACAGATAAAACCACAGGAAAAAAGTATATCGGACAACATAAGTATGACAAATACTTTGAATTGGACAAAATGTACAAGGGTTCCGGAACAATTATAAGGAAAATAAACAAAAAGAGACCGGAATCTTTATTAATTGAGTATTTAATGCCTGTGGAGACAAAAGAGGAATCCGACTTTTTCGAAAATTACTGGATTTACAAACTGAACACCCTTTTCCCGAAAGGACTTAATCTTTCGGAGGGTGGTGAAGCGAATCCAATGGATTTTGGATATATAAGGGAGAAACACAGAAAAATAGTACATTCAGAAGAATATAGGAGGAAATTGAGTGCAAGTCTCCCGGATATGTCGGGAGAAAGGAACGGAATGTTTGGTAAGGGTTATCTCATAGAAGGAGAAAGAAATGGTTTCTATGGAAAACACCACACAGAGGAATCCAAACAGAAACTTCGTGAAGCGTTTTCCGGTGAAAAGAACCCACAATACGGAAAGAAAGGTGAATTATCAACCTGTTACGGAAGAACAGGTGATAAACACCCTATGTACGGAAAACACCACACGGAGGAAGCGAAGCAGAAAATACACGAATCGTTCATAAGAAAAAGGATAGAGAACCCGAAGTTTGTCTGCCCAGCTGTTTTATATCATATGAAAAACATAAAGAGATTAAGAGGAACAAAACTCGAAAACGAGTTGTTGAAATTGGGTATTGAAACGGACTATAAATACTTGCAGAACGAGTCAAGAATATACAATATAAAATACAAACTATGAAAGGAATATTGGAAATGCCTCCCAAATACCTCGAATTCTTCGTCAGGAACTTCGACGAACGTTTCTTGGTGTTGCAGGGAGGCCGCTGACGAAGGTCGGCGAAGACTTTCAGTACATTCCGGTTCCTGTACCTTCTATGTTCAGGAAAAGAGCGTCTCCACATTCAGGTGGCCACACCGACATACTCACTTTTGCAGGCGACCATTCAGGACTTTCAGGACTGTCTCGGTATCACAGTACAAGGAAGCAAGGTACTCGGAGACTACGCCAAGACGGACAACGGCTCCATTTTCGAATTCATTTCCTACGACAAACCTGAGAAGGCGGTAGGCCGTAAGTGTGACTATTTGTTCATAAACGAGAGCATATTTCTTCCTGAATCGGTTTTCATTACATTGGTTCAGGGTGTCCGTTACGGTATCATACTTAACTACAACCCCGTCGCCACAGCCTGGTCGGACAAATACATTGCCGAGGACAGACACAATTTCCTCCGGACTACATTCAAAGACAATCCGTATCTAACCGAATATCAGAAAGAAGAGTTTGAGAACCTCAAAAAGAGAGCTCTCTCTCCGAATGCTACCATACTAGATACATTCTACTACAAGACCTACTATCTCGGAGAGTTTTCTGATATGGGAGGCAAGGTCTTCAAGCAGATTTTCACCTGCACTGACGAGGAATTTGACCAAATCGACGCTTATCCGAGTCTTGGTCTTGACTTCGGTTTCACGGACGGTGGAGACGAGACGGCTATGACGAGTGTAAAGATTCACGACAACTGCCTTTACATAAAGCAGCTGATTTATTCGAAATTTCTCGGACGGGACGAAGACTTGGACTTTGAACTTAAACGAATAGGAATCAAACAGACCGACACCATTGTGGCCGACTTCGGAGGTCTCGGAAAAACAAGGATTTACAACCTCCGTGAGACATACGGCTGGGACATTATCAACTGCCATAAGAACAAGATTATAGACGATTTGCAGCAGATTCTTCAGTTTGACAAGATAATAGTGACGGAGAGCAGTACCGATTTGAGACGAGAGTTGGAGAATTATGAACTGACACCAGAAGGAAAACCGAAAAACGGTATCGCTGACCACCTCACCGATAGTTGCCGCTACGGATACAACTTTGCAAAAATCAACCAATTATATTGAAAATCAGATTAAAACTACCTGATTTTTGTTTGAATTATTATATATAAAAACAGAATTATAAATGGCTTTAATAGCAGTTCAAACTTTTTTAAATTCAGGAATAAGGGTTTCCTCCGATATAACAGAACAGGAGATTACATTCGCTATAAACACCGTTGAGCAGTTTTATGTCAAGAACGCCCTCACACAGGAACATTATAACGACTTGATAGCGAACCCTAACACACCTACAAACAGAACCCTGTTGAGGGGTGGCACTTTGGACGGTGTTACCTATGCAGGGATTATGAACGCTGAATACCACCTTGTGTATGCCTACCTAATGACAGACACACAGAGAATCACCCGTTATTCCACAATGGAAAAGAATTCGGAATTTTCGAAAAATTCCGACAGGGAGGATATTTTGCAGCAGGCGAGAGTCCATTGGGACATAGGAATGGCTTTCGTTAAGGAGGTAATGAAATATTACGGATTAGATACAACACATAACAAAGGTAATAACTTATTTGAAACGATTTTGGTATGATAAACAAAGTGAATGCACAAATGTATTGTGCTCAACCTATTGAACTCATTGAGAACTACGACAAGGCAATCGCCGACACCACACAAGTTTGGGATTGTCACCACGTGTGGGAGACAATGCTCGGATATTCGAAAGAGGAACTCATTGAAATTAACGAGTACTACGGAATTCCAGCCTGTAACCTTATTTTCCTGACGAGAGAAGAGCACCAAAGAATACACGCCTATAATAGGGTTGATAGTGAAGAAACGAGATTGAATAAATCAAAATCACAAATTGGTAATAAGAACAGACTTGGTATTCCACATTCAGAAGAAATAAAGAGAAAGATTTCAGAAAGGGAAAAGGAATATTGGAAAACCCACGAACATTACGAGGTTACGGAGGATATTCGTAAAAAAATGTCCGAAACTCGTAAGGAATATTTCAAAACACACAAACCATACGAACGCACAGAGGATATTAAGGACAAAATGAGAGAGTGGAGAAAGGGAAAACATTGGTATACAAACGGAAAAACTAATGTTTTTTGTGAGATTTGTCCAGAGGGTTTTGTTAGTGGTATGACAAAGAAAGGGAGAATGTAATGGAAAAAAAGAGATTCTGGTTGGGTGTAGTGCTGGCGGTGGTCGGAATAGTACTGATTTTCTTCGGTTTTTTTACGCCGCCGGTTGGTGAGATTCACGGGAGTGTGTTGGGAGCGGTCGGAGAACTTCTGACTCTTTCAGGCGCTCTCGTGGGAGCCGACGCTTATGTGGAACTGAAAGTGAAGAAAATGTTCCACCAAGAAAACAAAGACAATAACGAAAACACTTGGAATGAAGAAATGGATTAAGGCCGTGATAGTGGCCGTTGAGGTTTTGGTGGTCGCCCTAATGATTACATTCGGGGCGGTCAGCACGAACAGGGGAAGAACTATAAGACAGCAGAAGGCGAGCATAGAGAGACTTTGCAGGGAGAACGACTCACTCGTTAAGACGGTAAATCGTTTGGGGGCGGAGGACGTGATTACAGTGAATGTGGCCTTCAACCTTACACAGAAGAACATATTGAGTTTCAGCCAGAACAACTGTCAGCAGATTGCAAGGGAGGTGGCGACAATGACAAGAAGCGAACTCTATGACTCTATTTATGTGAAGAAGAACAAAGAAGACAAATAAATATGGGACTTTTTGACAGAAAAAACAAAGAAAAGGCGGAAAACGCCATTCAAGTGAATCAGGTGAATGAGAATCCCTCGTTCATACCCTGGACTTGGAGTTTCACCCGCCACGACAAACCGATTGGCAACTTTATGTTGCAGTCCATTATGACACAGTTATGGGCCGGAATCAGCAACATAACATTCAAACAGACTGGGAGGGAAATGATTACCCCCGATATGATTTGCTCGTTTATGGACAGAAACGCCATACTTTTGACGAATATGTATATCCAGTATGGTTTTATGGTCGTTTTCTACGACAGAAAAGGCAACTACCGTGTTCCTACCTATACGGAATTGAAGTTTGACAGTAACGGAAGGGTCATAAACAAGTTCGCCGTGGTAATTTATTCACCACAGTACCAGACGGAGAGAAAGAGTCTGGCTGCGATTGCCATTCCTGTCATAGCTGGAATCAACAAAGTGGCCGGTAGCGAGGACTATGTGACGGAGACACTCGGTATTTTGAGTATTTTGAGCGGTCAGGATTTGCCTTCCAACCCTGCACAGAAAGAGAACTTCCTCAAAAATTTCAGTCAGACATACGGAATAGGTGACGGAAAATACCCGTTCCTGCTCTCAAACCGTGACATTAAATACACAGACATAAGCCCCGACCTCAAAGGACTCGGTTTTGAGGAGAAAATGGAAAGAGGGTACAAATGGCTGTGCAACCTGTTTATGGTTCCTCTGCAACTCATTTTCAACGACGCTTCAACCTTCAACAATGTGAAGGAAGCCCGTGTTTTCTTCTACAACAACACGGTCAGATACTATGCAGAGTCGTTGTTGAAGGTCGCCCGTGAGTTATTGACGGCGAGTGCAGAGTTCATACCACAGAACTCCATAACATACAAGATAGAGAACGTCCCTGAAATTGAAATCACACTTTCTTCCGCTTGCAGGGAAAGAACCGCCCTTCTTGAATATTATATGAAATTGAAGGAAGCCGGTGTGGATACCACAAAGGAAATCAACGAACTCTACGAAGAGTCTAAAAATATGCTAAAAGAAATATAAAACTATGGAAAACAGAATATATTTGAACGGT
>JAZQSP010000193.1:0-1588 GCA_045630205.1 Faecalimonas sp.
CGGTTGATAGCAACCAATCTGTCCTTTAACTCAACGTCGTTAGTTATCTTAACTTTATTAACTGCCATAATTAATTAGAATTTAAGTCCACCGTTACGAGCAGCGTCAGCTACTTCTTTGATTCTCCCATGATACAAGTAACCGTTACGGTCGAATACTACAGTTGTAATACCAGCTTCCTGTGCTTTCTTAGCGATCAATTCGCCAACCTTAGCAGCTTGTTCCTTCTTAGGCATAGCTTCCATACCCAAAGAAGATGCTGAAGCCAAAGTCTTACCTGACAAGTCATCGATAACCTGAACGTAAATCTGCTTGTTACTTCTAAACACACTCATACGCGGACGTTCAGCAGTACCTGAAACTTTATTGCGTACTCTATATTTAATCTTAATTCGTCTTTCTATTTTTGTTGTCATGATAATACGATTTTATAGTGATTACTTAGCACCGGCTGACTTACCAGACTTTCTGCGAATTTCTTCGCCAACAAACTTAATACCCTTACCCTTATAAGGTTCCGGCTTACGGAAAGAGCGAATTTTTGCACAAACCAAACCAAGCAATTGTTTGTCGCAAGATTCCAAAATAATAAGAGGATTCTTATTTCTTTCTGACTTAGTTTCTACCTTGATTTCAGCAGGCAACTGCATAACGATGCTATGAGTATAACCCAAAGAGAAATCAATGATATTACCATTATTTGAAGCACGATAACCTACACCGACAAGTTCAAGTTCCTTCTTGTAACCTTGAGAAACACCGATTACCATATTGTTGATAAGTGCACGATACAAACCGTGGAATGCATGTCTTTGCTTTTGGTTGTCAAGCAATTCATTTTCATTCTCCTTCAACACCACTTGGCCATCCTCAATTTCTACATTGATAGCAGGGTTAACGAACTGAGTCAATTCACCCTTAGGACCCTTTACTGTAACTACATTATCCTTCAGAGTAACAGTTACTCCAGCAGGAACACTAATTGGCAATTTACCTATTCTTGACATTGCTTATCCTCCTATTAATATACATAACAAAGCACTTCACCACCGATCTTAAGTTCAGCAGCCTGCTTGTTAGTCATTACACCTTTGGAAGTAGATATTATAGCAATACCTAAACCGTTAATTACTCTCGGCATGTCTTTGTAACCAGTATACTGACGCAAACCCGGAGTTGATACACGAATCAACTTCTTGATAGCGTTAACCTTGTTTACTGAGTCATACTTCAAAGCCACCTTAATAGTACCCTGAGGACCATCTTCAACAAACTTGTAGTTCAGAATGTAGCCTTGATCGAAAAGGATCTTTGTGATTTCCTTCTTCAAATTTGAGGCAGGCACTTCAACTACTCTGTGCTTTGCACTAATTGCATTTCTCAATCTGGTGAGATAATCTGCGATTGGATCTGTCATATAAATAATTAATTAAATTAATCAGGACTGCCCTGACAATATTTAAAAATAAAATGAATTTACCAGCTTGCTTTCTTTACACCTGGAATCAAACCGTTAGAGGCCATTTCGCGGAACTGGATACGAGAGATACCGAACTGACGAATATAACCTTTTGGACGACCAGTCAAC
>JAZQSP010000194.1:0-1186 GCA_045630205.1 Faecalimonas sp.
TATAGCTCCTCTTCGTGGTTCTCCAATGTATACACATAGCGATTGTATAGCCAATAACATTGCATCAAACAGAAGGCAATGATGGCCACAATCGTCAACCAATGAAGTATCTTAATTCTCTTTTCCATACTGCAAAATTAACGGTTTTATTCCGTTCATCGTCTTTCTAAGGCATAAATAACAGGGTGAGTAATAATTCAGTAATAATTCCCAATGATAGAGTAATGATTATTTTTCCTCTCGGAATAGGAAACCTGTAACTTTGCTCTCAGAAACTTAAAAAGATTTGAAGTATGAAAAAGATTTCGTTAGTGATTACACTTTGCCTTGTCTCTTTCTTGACAAGCTTCGCACAGAATGTACAAGTGATTAGAATCAATGGTGGCTCAATGTCGGGTAGCTCTCTCTCCAATGTAGAGAAAAAGGAGATTGGCAAATCAGCGATGGAGTTTATGTACGATTACCGCTATCTGAAAGATACGACCGATGTAACCTCTGAATCTACCGACCGTATGATTCTTCAAGTGGGTTACGGATTATCAAAATTCTCAAGTTATCGCACGATGCAGATAGACTCGCTTATCCGAATATCTACGGCCGATCAGATACAAGCCAATCCCACGAAGTATATCGGTGGTGAGACTTATTCCATCTACAAGAACTATCCGACGGGAAAATTTACCATGACCGATAAGATTGCCACTGACTGGTTTCTTGTTGAGGAACTTATTCCGGAACAGCAGTGGACTTTGACTGATGAGACCAAAGAGATTCTCGGATATCAGTGCAAGAGTGCAAAATGCAGTTTCCGTGGCAGGAAGTATACAGCATACTACACAGATGAGATACCTGTCGCTGACGGTCCTTGGAAATTCGGAGGTCTGCCCGGCTTTATAATGGAGGTGAGAGATGCTGATAACCACTATTCTTTCACCTGTGTCGGTATCAACTCAAAAGCAGACAGCCCTATAACAATACCGGAAGTGCAGTATAACAAGACCTCTCGTGTGAAGTTCTATCAAGCCAAGCACCGTTATGATACCAATCCTTTAGGCTACCTTGAAACAGTGAGTGGTATAAAGGTAAATGTTACAAGCAATGGCGAAGTTCGTGACGACTTAAGCAAGCCTCGTGAATTGACTTACGACTATATTGAAACCGATTGGAAGAACTATTAACCCTATCA
>JAZQSP010000195.1:0-1495 GCA_045630205.1 Faecalimonas sp.
AACCGCTTGAACATATTTATTCTTCAAAGCAGTTTTCAGTAAAGCAGTTACCAACAGGATAATGATGAATGACGGAAGTACAACCGCCAGAGTTGCCACGATTGCACCAAGCATTCCTGCCTGACTGCTTCCCACATAGGTTGCCAGATTCACCATGATCGGTCCCGGTGTACTTTCGCTGACAGCAATCATATAGGTCAATGTTTCATCACTGAGCCAACCATATGAAAGCACCACATCACGAATCAGAGGAATTGCACCGTAAGCCCCACCAAACGCAAAACATCCGACTTTCAAAAAGCCAAGAAACAGTTCCAGATAAATCATTTCTTTGCACCGCCTTTCTGCTCGGGTGCGCCGTTCAGAATAAAGATCGTCAAACTGACTGCAGCTGCAATCAGCATTAGGCTGATAGAAGAAAAGTTCCATGCGAAAATATTGATACACAGCATGACCATGCAAGAGCAGACCATAATCGCTCTGGGCAGTATCTTCTTGTGCATCTTCTTAATCATAGTGATTGCCGCATCCAAAATTAAAATGCCCACTGCAATTTTTATGCCTTTGAACGCATTTGCAATAATAGTCAGTTCAAGAAAGTTATCCAAAAACATAGAGATCAGATAGATAACAACAAAAGACGGCACGACAATGCCGAGAGTAGCTACAAGAGCACCAATAAATCCAGCTTTTTTATATCCGGTAAAGGTCGCACAGTTAATGGCAATCGGTCCGGGGGTTGACTCCGCAATGACGGTCACATTCATCATTTCGTCATGGGTAATCCATTGTTTTCTTTCCACGCAGTTGTTTTCAATCATGGAAATCATGGCATAGCCACCGCCAAAGGTGAACAAGCCAATCTTTGCAAAAGTAAGAAACAAATCAAGCAAGATATTCATTCTTGTTCGCCCTCCTTCCGATATTCGCATTGGCAGATAGTCATATCTCGATCAACGGTAAGGGATGCAGTTTTCATCAATTCAAACTGTTCGGCAAGGTAATCTACGGCATCCTGCATAGGGAGATAATGAGTGTGGTAGCCATATTTTTCTCCATAAACCAAACCTGCGTCTTTCATCACCTTCATGTGCTGAGAAATCGCAGATTCTGAGATACCAAACTTTTTAGAAAGAGAGCGCACACAATGCTTTCTTTCCAAGAGTGCTTGATATATTTTCAAACGCATTGGCTCACCCAATGCTTTTAACATACGGTCAAGTTCCATACTGCTGCTCCTTTTGTTTTAGTAGTTACTTGATTATAGCACCGTCGTTTGTTTAAGACAACACTAAATTAAAAACGCCCGAAGGATTTCTCCAACGGGCGGCGTGTGGTTAAAAAACATTTATCAAAATCTTATCACTGTTGATAATAATATTATATGCCACAAACAAATAAGTGGTCTGAAATCAAGCGATTTCAGACCACTTAGAATCAATATGCGATTATTCCCACTCCACCGTTGCCGGGGGTTTGGAGGTGATATCGTAGG
>JAZQSP010000196.1:0-1429 GCA_045630205.1 Faecalimonas sp.
GAAATTACTGCGTCAGTACCAGAAAAATCTCTTGTTAGCGGTAAGCGTGTAACAGGTGGCCGTAACAATGTCGGTAAGATGACAGTGCGCTATATTGGCGGCGGTCACAAGAGAAAATTCCGTTTTATTGACTTCAAGAGAAATAAAGACGGTGTACCAGCAGTTGTAAAGACAATCGAATACGATCCAAACCGTTCGGCTCGTATCGCTTTGCTTTTCTATGCTGATGGTGAAAAGAGATATATCATTGCTCCTAATGGATTGCAAGTTGGCACTACTTTGATGTCTGGTGAAAATGCAGCGCCTGAGATTGGTAACGCACTTCCATTGCAGAACATCCCTGTGGGTACCGTAATTCACAACATCGAATTGCGCCCAGGTCAAGGTGCAGCTTTGGTTAGATCAGCTGGTAATTTTGCTCAATTGACTTCAAGAGAAGGTAAGTATTGTGTTATCAAGTTGCCTTCAGGTGAAGTAAGACAAATTCTGAGTGCTTGTAAGGCTACAATCGGTAGCGTAGGTAACTCTGACCATGCATTGGAATCTTCTGGTAAGGCAGGTCGTTCACGTTGGTTGGGCCGTCGTCCACACAACCGTGGTGTTGTTATGAACCCTGTTGATCACCCGATGGGTGGTGGTGAAGGTCGTCAGTCTGGTGGTCACCCACGTTCACGTAAGGGCTTGTATGCTAAGGGCTTGAAGACAAGAGCACCTAAGAAGCAGTCTTCTAAGTATATTATTGAAAGAAGAAAGTAATTAAACTGATTAATTGAGTAAATTATGAGTCGTTCATTAAAAAAAGGTCCATATATTAATGTGAAACTTGAAAACAAAGTGCTTGCTATGAATGAAAGTGGCAAGAAGGTTGTTGTTAAGACATGGGCCAGAGCTTCAATGATTTCGCCTGATTTTGTAGGGCATACAATTGCAGTTCATAACGGAAATAAATTTATTCCTGTTTACGTTACAGAAAACATGGTAGGACACAAGTTGGGCGAATTCGCTCCTACTCGTAACTTCCGCGGTCATGGTGGTAACAAGAAGAAATAAGCAGGATCACTGAAAGAATAATAAAGTAATAAATAATGGGAGCAAGAAAAAAAATATCGGCTGAAAAAAGAAAAGAAGCCCTTAAGACCATGTATTTTGCAAAGTTGCAAAATGTTCCTACTTCTCCGCGTAAGATGCGCCTCGTAGCAGATATGGTTCGCGGTATGGAAGTGAACCGTGCATTGGGTGTCTTGAAGTTTTCTTCTAAGGAAGCTTCTGCAAGAGTGGAAAAGCTTTTGCGCTCTGCTATTGCTAACTGGGAACAGAAGAACGAACGTAAGGCAGAAGATGGTGAGTTGTTTATAACTAAGATTTTTGTTGATGGTGGTGCTACATTGAAGAGAATGCGTCCAGCTCCACAGGGTAGAGGTTATAGAAT
>JAZQSP010000197.1:0-5471 GCA_045630205.1 Faecalimonas sp.
GAGACAATGGCCGCAATTCAGGCTGATCTCAACAAAGTCACCAACAAAGCCGCTCAGGCCAGAGTAAGAAAACTTACTCTCGAATTTGAGAAGCTCGGCAAGACTTATCGCCGTGAAACCTGTAAGAAGTAATTGCTTACAAACATGAGAAAACGACGTCACTTATGATAAGTGGCGTCGTTTATTTTTGGAGCCAATCCCTCGGATTCATCTGGCCCTCTTTGAGCAAAAATCTCATTCAGTCCCTCACGAACTTGAGCAAGAACATCATCTACTGTTATTGCACGGCTCAAACCTTCATCCGCCGCATTGTTCTGAACGACAAAAACGAAAGTCTCATGCTGCTCCTTATTGTTCATCTCATTCTTGGATATTTCCTGATACGTCTTCATGTTATCGCGTAACTCTGCTGAACTGCCAAAATCATTCTTATTGCTCATCGGCTTCCGTTCCTTTAATTCTTAAGGTTGACGAATTGGAGTCTGATATAATTGATCGCCCCAATTGCTCCTCAAGTTGCTCTCTTGCCACTTTTGCCACTCCTCCTCCTTTTCTTGCAACAGTCACATTCTCGCGATAGGTGGTAGGATTTACCTCTTTGGAAAGCTCTGTGGTGGCAGCTTCTGCCAGAGTATTCAATGCGAGCTCGATATTGGTCATATTGTCCCTCAGGTTCTGCTTTGTCAGACCTTTGAACGCCTTGTAGCTCCTTGTGCTCTTTCCTGACCACGCCATAGTGACAATATCAGTCAATGACGCATACTGCTGTGTCTCTACTCCGCATCTTTTCCATTCATCGGTGAGTTCCTTTCTGACCTCAATGCTTTTCAGTCTCTGATTGATCCATGCTTCAGAATAGCCCAGTCGACGATAGTCTGTCATTGCACGCTCTATAGTGAGTTCAGGATCCTGCATTTCATCCAGTCGCTCACTTGCAACTTGTGCTATCCATACTTTGAAAGGCTCTGCCTTTGGCGAAGGAATCGATTGGATAAGACGGAACAGCTGCTCCTGATCCGCTATGTCAGTTTTGTAGTACTTGCCATCAGCGGATTGTAATTTCAGTTGTCCGATTTTTTCGGACAACTCACTTCCTTCTTTTTTTAGTTTTGATTTAAGGTCTGACCAGTACTTTCTCGGTCGATCAGTTTCTGTCAGAACTTCAATGACATCTACTATCGAAAAATACCATTTCTCTTCCTTGTCATCCCAGACAGTGCGGATCTTGCGATCATTAAATAGCTGTATTTCCTGTTTCTTAGTCATAATTCACAAATATATAATCTTTACTTTGTAACTGAAAGGATTCTACGCTTGATTTCAACGAAAATCCTATACAGCTCTTACTCTCTTAGAGGGATAAAGATTCTCGGCTTCAAACATGAAGTCAGCGGCATTCTGCTTCTTCTCCTTTCTGATCCATTCCATCACCTCATCTCTAAAGAAATACAACTTTTTGCCGTTCTTATAGCAAGGCATGCTGCCTTTGCTACAGTGACGGTAGATGGTCGATCTGGCTTTCTTTGTAAGACGGCAGACTTGTTCGAGGTCTAGTGGTTCAGACCTACTGATAGATTCCTCGCCTGATTCTGACGGAGAGACAATAAGTTTTATTGACTGTCGCATTTCGTCCATCTGCTCGAGAATCATCTCGAGTGCAGTAAAAACATTTGAATTATCTACTTTCATATCAATTGATTTTATTAGGTTATCTGATGTATTTATTAAGCATCTTCTCGAAGTACTGTGAATCGGAAGATCTCAAATACGGTATCTTCATTCCTGTGTCCATTCCTTCGAACTTATACCTTGTCAAGCTTTTGTTAATTGAGATTACCTTAGTGTTGGCGAAGACATTCGGAAAGCATCTCTTCAGAATCATTGCAGCCTCATTACGACTGATATTTATGAATCCTGTCATATTGAACAGCAGCGCATAAAGGTTCCTTACCTCAAGTATTCTACAAGGTTCGCCTTTAAGCCTCAGTACGGGCTCCATGAAGACCGGTTTGCATAAATCTTCAACCGAGTTATTGTCTGCCTGTCGGGTCTTTATCCTATATAGTACAGACTCGAAATTCCGAATGTCCTTCTCGTCGGCATACATGCCTAGCTTGTCCTGGAGATAGCAGGCGAAACATTCTCTCACTCCCTGTGCATTAATACATGTCGTGTCCATAATATTCACGTCTTTGTGCCGCAATAGCGGCATTACACATCTAGCATTTTCTTACACAGTTCAGCAGGCCATCTCAGGCCTCATATAGAGCCAAATCTATTGGCATGAATGTCACGAGCGTGACAACAGGATGTTGACTAACATCCTTGTATAGGCAAAGTTACGCAAGTCTAACTTAACTTGCAATAGAAGTGATTATTGGTGATCGCTATTGATAGGTATTGACTTCAATTGATAGAAAAAGCCCCACCATCGGTAGGGCTATATAAAGTACTTCGTGCCTCGTTTATAAAGTCACTTCGATGCGAAGCTTACCTCCAAGTCCAACTTCAACTATATCTCGAAGTGTCTTTATCGTTATATTGCTTCCATCATTCTCGATGCGTGATATGAATTCACGCTTCTTGCCGATCCGCTCAGCCAGATCTTCCTGAGTCAGATCTAGCTTGATGCGTCCATCTCGGATCTGCTGTCCAATCAACAGGTCTGCAATTTCATTTTCGTATCGATCTCTTGCAGGAGATCCTTTCTTGCCGATGTATTTGTCTTCGAGCTGCGATAATGTTTTTGTTTTCATCATTTGTCCTCCTGCTTTTCGTTATAGTACTCATTCATTAATCGTACCGCCTTGTCGATTTCACTCTTCGGAGTCTTCTGTGTCTTCTTCTGGAACCCGCTCAATAGCACGACCAGATTTCCGTTATCAAAGAAGCAGAACACCCTGAATATATTACTTCCGAATATGACTCTTACCTCGAAGAGTCCGTTTGTCCCTTCTACATGCTTCAGGTGGTTTTTCGGGACAATCTCAATTTCCTCAATGATTCTCAGTATCTGAAGCACCTTGGATTGTACTTTGGGTGTCTGGGCATTAAGGAACTCTTCGAAATAGTCCTTATATGCGACAACTGTTCTATATTTTCCCATGGCAAATGTAACTTAAAAGTTCCGTTTTCGCAAATTATTTATAGCTTGATTGCATTGGCAGCAACTCTTTTCCTGTCATCAACGATATCTGCATAGATCTGGGTAGTTCCCACATTCTTGTGGTTGAGCATTCGGGAAACCGTATAGATGTCTATTCCGGCAGAGGAGAGGAGCGTTGCGTTAGTATGTCTGAAGATGTGGAAAGTCACATGTTTGTCAATACCTGCTTCAGCTATCCACTGGGGAAGATACGTATATGTCATTGATGTAGTCAGACCCTTGAAGACCAGACCAGATGATCGCGGGCCACAGTAGGAGAGCGCCTCTTCACTGATATAATTCACTTCAACGCGGTCCGATTTCTCTATTGTCTTTATGATACATGGACCACCGTCAGGTGCTGTGCTGATATGTGACCATTCAAGAGTCATTATGTCACTTCGTCTTAATCCAGTCAGAATAGAGAACATTGATGCGGCCTTGAGGACAGGTATTTTACATGGCGTGTCTTTCAACTTACGTACTTCCTCTATAGTTAAGAACGGTCTGTAGCTTCTTTTAGACGGTATGGACTCCAGATAGTCATTGAGGTTTTCCTGCAGCAGTTTAGAACGGTAGGCGTCTTTAAGGATAGACTGAAGTACACAGAAGTACGCCGAGGCGGTATTCTGATGCAATTTCTTTCTATGCTTGCCTATGGGAGCTGTAAGTAGGTAGTCCTTAAATTTGTCGCATAAGCCAATCGATAATGCACCAAAGGTACATTTGCCCTTCATGAATTCCTTGAAGTGCCTGTATGTTGCCATCCATTTCTCTGACTTTTTCAAGCTTGCCTTGTAGAAATAATCCAGAAAGTCTTCTCCTCTAGTGCTTTTGTCAAGGAATCCGTATTGTTCGTTGACGAGTTCTATCTGGCGCTTGCATCTGATAGCCTCTCCCTTTTCGAGCATTATCTCATTGTACTTCTTCTCCCGCGCATTTTTCGGGTCTGCGTAAAGCTTGATTTTTAAAGACTCACGCCTTATGGTCTTAAAGGTTCTGGGGTTAAAGACGGCAGGGTGGTAGTCCAGATAAAGGTAAATGTTACCTGTGTTGGTTTTCTTTTGTCTAAGAGTAACAGTAATCATAATAGCTGTTGATTTTGGTTGCGAAGAAAAGTATAAATGAATGTATATCAAAAAAGTAACGAAAGAGTAACGTGGTAGTAACACGAAATCAGTCTAATTGTATCATTTTGAAGATCGCGTCGAAATCTACTTTCTTGAATTTGACGTATCTGCCGAATTTCACTCTTGCAATCTTGTAATACCTCAGATAGTGGTATACCATATCCCTGGTGAGACTGTATTTCTCCATGCACTCTTCAACAGTGTAGAAGATATTGTCATCTTCCTCATCGCGTTTCTTGATGGCGTCAACGTGAAGCTTTGAATAATGAGCAATGCGCCCGATCTTTTTGCGTGGTATATTGTAGTCATATGCCATGCTGAATACAGCCGTTTCAGTCATGTCATACAGTTGCATGATTTGCTGACATGTATACCATTCCTGTATCTCAGGAAAGCTGTTGGCCTTTCTATCAGCTGCAATTCGATTGATGTGCTTGAGACTGTAGAAGTGTTTGCCTCTGGATTTAGCGACAGGTACCTTCTTTTCCTTGAGAATCTTATATGTTCCAGCTATTGAAAGATCCAATATTCCAGATGCTTCTTTCATAGTGATGAAATCCTTCAACTCTTCTGGAGGTGTTCGTACTTGCTTGACATACTCGGATGAATCCTCAAATAACCTTTGCACGTCTGACTTGCGAATAATGGTCTTCCCGGGGAGTTGTCTGCATTTGAGGATGCCTTTTTCCATGTACCTGTATATAGTGGCACGATGTACGCCTAAGTATTCAGCTGCAATGTTGGCAGACATTATCTCAGGGGTATTCCGTTCTATCTTCACATCACGGTCTATTCCTGTTTTTCTGTCGACTATATCCTTGTTGGCCTCGCGTATATTCTTCTTATATGCAAGGTTCGCACATCGCTGACAGCAGAATCGTGTCGTCGCCTTTTTTGCAGTAAATTTACTACCGCACCACTCACATATTTTTTTATATATCATGTCGCATTTATTTCGCCAAATTTGTCGCATGGTGTCGCATGGTGTCGCACCATGTCGCACGTATCTACTACTTCGGATTGTTAGGCATGATATCAGAGGGCGAGGTAGAAAAAATGTCCAAAAAAGTGCTAAAATTCGATAAAATACGGTACTTATCGAGATTTTAGGGCAAATAAAAAAGAGCCACTAAGTGACTCTTTAGTAATCAATTATAATCGTTTTTTGCTCGTTTTTTATCAACGGCTCATTTTCC
>JAZQSP010000198.1:0-30902 GCA_045630205.1 Faecalimonas sp.
ATGTCCCTGGCTACCGTAACCGATAACTGCAATTGTCTTTCCTTCCAATAATGATAAATTACAATCCTCTTGATAATAAATTTTGTTAGCCATTTTTATATCCTCCTAAATTATTATAGCTCTCATTTATTAGTTAAAGGCTTATTGCCTCTAGCTTACTATGTAATATGATTTTGTAAAACAAAATCATGCTTCGGTGTCAAACACACCGTCTGCCCCTCTTGATAAACCGGTGATACCGGTGCGGGCAAGTTCCAGTATCTCATATCCTGACATCAGATTCAGGAATGCTTCCACCTTCGAAAGGTTACCTGTCATCTCAAGCATCAAAGAATCTGTCTCAACATCTACAATCTTCGCTCTGAAAATGTCTGCTACAGCAACAATCTCTGCTCTCTGCGCTGCATTTGCCTTTACCTTTAACATAATCAGTTCTCTGCAAACCGATTCGCCATCCTTCAGAATCTTGATGTCTACGACATCTTCCAGCTTTGCGAGCTGCTTTTCAATCTGTGATAGAATCTGTACATCTCCGGTAGCAACTACCGTGATTCTGGTAAGACTCTTATTCATCGTCGTTCCCGATGTAATACTGTCAATGTTGTAGCCACGTCTGCTAAAGAGTCCTGCAACCCTGCTAAGCAATCCTGTGTTGTTGTTTACTAACAACGAAAATACCTGTTTTTTCATATTCTTCCTCGTTTCTCTTATCATATTTCAAAAAACAGAGTGCGTTCTGTTTTTTTATAATAGCAACAGAATATTGCTTTGTCAATACCTTTTTGTCAGTTTTTTTGTGCTTCGATTTGCTCCGCTAAATCATTCAGGTACACCCAACGCTCCATTTTTTCTTCCAGAGCTTTTTCCGCCTCTTCTCTCTCCTTCAGAATCTCAGATAGTTTCGCAGAGTTAGTCGCATTGGCTGTCATCTGTGCGTCCAAATCTTCTATCTTCTCTTCCAACGCCGCAATGTCCTCGTCAATCGTTTCATATTCTTTCTGTTCTTTGTAGGAAAACTTGAGCTTCGTCGGACGATTTTGCTTCCAGTCGTCCTTGCCGTTTGACTTCTTAGATTCATTTTGGCTCGTTGTCTTCTCTATTACGTATCTTTGTTTTGCTTCCAGGTAATCTGTATAGCCACCCTCGTATTGTTTTAGGTGTCCATCGCCTTCAAATGCGAAAATGCGGTCAACCAGATTATCTAGGAAATAACGGTCATGCGAAACTACAATAATAATGCCATTAAACGAATCCAAATAATCCTCTAAAATCGTTAGCGTCGGAATGTCAAGGTCATTGGTCGGCTCGTCCAGAATCAGCACATTCGGAGATTCCATAAGCACCTTGCAAAGATATAATCTTCTCTTCTCACCGCCCGATAATTTCCCAATCGGTGTATACTGCAGATTCCCATCAAATAAGAAACGTTCTAGCATCTGCGATGCCGTAATTCTTCCATCCTTCGTTGGAACATACTCCGCAACATCCTTGATGTAATCAATCACCCTCTGATTCTCATTCATATCCTCCGCTTCCTGCGCAAAATATCCAATCTGAATCGTATCACCGATTACAATCTCACCTTCATCCGGCTGAATTCTGCCTGTAATCAGCTTCATAAGTGTCGTCTTTCCACAGCCGTTTGGTCCGATAATACCGAGTCGCTGATTCTTCAATACGATGTAATTAAACTGGTTGATTAATCGCTTGTCGTCATATTGCTTGGTTACATTATGAAACTCAATCGTCTTCTTGCCCATACGCGTGCCGATAGAATCCAGTTCCACATTGGCATCGCGAATTGGAGCCTGGCCATTCTTCAAAACCTCTAATCGTTCTAAACGAGCCTTCTGCTTCGTCGTCCTCGCACGACAGCCACGCTTCGCCCACTCAAGTTCCATGCGAAGAATGCTCTGACGTTTACGTTCCGATGCAAGCTCCATCTCTTCCCTCTGCGCCTTCATTTCCAAAAACTTCGAATAGTTCGCCTCATAGCCATATAGTTTTCCATGACTGATTTCCAGAATCTTGTTCGTCACACGGTCTAAGAAATAACGGTCATGGGTTACCATGATAATCACGCCCTTGAACGCAATCAAATATTCCTCCAGCCAAGTCACCATCTCATTGTCTAGGTGGTTAGTCGGCTCGTCCAAAATCAATACATCTGCAGGATTCACCAACGCCTTCGCAAGTGCAACACGTTTCTTCTGTCCTCCCGAAAGAATGGCGATTGATTCTTCGTGTTCTGCGATTCCAAGCTTATTTAAAATGTTTCTGGCTTCATATTCCTTATCCTGTGTCACATAGTTCAGAATCGTCGCTCCTTCCGGAAACTCCGGATTCTGCGGTAAATATGTGATACGGAGCCCATTTTGTTTGATGATATGACCCTCATCTGTTTCTTCCAAACCTGCAATCATCCTGAGCAGTGTTGTCTTGCCGGTTCCATTGATGCCGATGATACCAATCTTGTCGCTCTCGTGGATGCCATAAGAAACATCGTCAAATATTTTCTTTTCTCCATAAATCTTGCTTACATGCTCGATGTTTAAAATGTTCATAAATTATTTCTCCGTCAAAAATTCTAAGAGGCCTTCGCAGCCCTGTAAAACATCGTCATAAGTGATGTCAAAATTACCGCTGTACCATGGGTCTGCAATGGATTGGCCCGGTCTTCCAGCAAAATCAAGCAGCATGTGAATCTTTTGCTCCGGGTCACCCTTGATGATCCACTGTAACTCACGTCTGTTGCGGTCATCCATAATAATTAAATAATCATATTTGTCATAGTCTGCCTTTGTAATCTGCGTCGCTCTGTGGTCGCCGCATGGTATTCCCACCTCTGCAAGCTTACGCCTGGTACCGTAGTGAACGCCGTTTCCGAGTTCCTCTGTGCTGGTTGCGGCAGAGTTGATGTAGAACTCGGATTTGAGGCCTGCTTGTCTTACGAGGTGTTTGAAGACCATCTCAGCCATGGTGCTGCGACAGATATTGCCGTGGCAAATGAACAGACCTTTTACTATTGCAACCAAATAATTTTAAATCTTTTTTATGTTTAAATGTTTAAATATATTTTTATATTTTATAATCTATTTTCTTATAGGCCTAAACAAATACCTTCTTGGTCTTTTCATCTCTCCGAATATAAGTATAAATGGAAAAGCAAATAAAAAGATAATAATAGACAATAAAATACTATGTTGTTGTTTTCTTCTTTTCATAAATCTCCTCGTCTCAATAAAACTATATACTTCTCATTTCCACACTATAATTCCAATTAAAACAGTTTCTTATTTATACTCACAGAACAAGCAACATATCTTCTTAATAAATGAGTCGTCAACATCTCTATAGTGATATTCGTTCCCCTTAAATATATCTTCTTTTCTCAAATACATTTTCCCCTCTACATATTCTTTAACCACATGATTTAACACAATATGTGTTGCATTATTTTTGGGATATATTTTAATATATTTAGGTCTTATCGTTCCTTTTTTCCTAACATAAGTATCGATTTCGGTTTTATTATGTTTCACCCCAACCTCGTATACACTATTTTCAAAAACATTCTTCAGAACATCCTCCCACTGATTACAATTTAACATTTGATCCTCTCCTTTTCATCTAATTATTTATTTCATCTTGTATGACCATATATGCTAAGTAATATTTTTAAGAAAGTGAGCCCCTTGCTGATTTTCATTCATCACATTTTACTCCTACAAGGGGTTTGCCATATACTGGCACCGAGTTTCTACTATCCAGGAGTTAAATCATTTCATTCGAAACTCAGAAACACAAAAAACACATTGTTATATCCATTCCAAAAGTTTACTTTGTTCTTTTATTAGTTGTTCAAGTTCTCTTTGTGCCGCATATATTTCCGACTCAATTTCCTCGTATTGCCTTTGTAGCTTTTGTTGTTCTGATATTGACAAATTTGGAATAGGAATATTTTTTATCGCCGCAACACTTAATATCGTTGCTGCTCCTTCCGACGAAAAAGAACGTATAATCCTCTGACCACTTTCACTTTCTAAAAAGAGTTTCACAAAATAAGGATTTATTTTTTCTTTGTCAATTCGTATTAAATATAAGTTCCCACTAACTAATAATCCCGGCTGATTTACTACTGCGACCTTAAACAAGGCTATATTTTTGGTGATTAAAATATCACCTGGTTGTGCAACATACTTTTCATGCTTTTTTTCAATATGCTTCAGATAGCACTGTGTGCGATACACACCTCCATATTGAATACTCGCAGGTGTGACATATTGATGCTCCGTCCTTTCATTCGCTGTCAATTCATCTAATTCAGCTCCGCTTAGTTGAACTCCACGTGTAATTTTAGTAATCACATCACCAAAACACTTCATATCTTTTATATCCGACTCGAATAAATATGTCTTTGGATTAAGTGAACATTTATTTTCATATATTTTATCGTAACAAACTACCTTACTTTTGTCTGTGTCTTTATCAATACATGAAAGTATCTGCCCAATTTCCAAATCAGAAAGGACATTTATTCTCCGGGCTCCGTAACGACTTGAATATCCACTTTCCGCAGCATCCACAAATGTTACTTTCTTATTCCCTCGGCTGAACACAATCATTGCTGTAGGCATTATGGTGTCCTCATATAATCTTTCCGGTAAAGAAATCACATTTTCAATATAACCTCTATTCAAAAAGTATTGACGTGCAATTTCATTATTCTTGTTTCCCAAGAATGCTCTGGGAACAATTGCTACCATTTTCCCGTCTTCCTTCAAGTATTTCATTGCAGTCATACAATGATACCATTCAGCGTTTAAATTAGAGATTGATATTGAAGGGTCCAGCGAATCCACATATTCAGATATTGCTTCGCCGACTCCTTCTCGCTTTTCAGCCCGATTAAAATCAAGAAAAATCTTATCATATCCTTGCTGGTGAGCGTCATCATCGAATAAGCCTACACAAAAATCATTTTCGATCTTCAACCCCAATGTACAAGCTCTAACAAAAATTGCTTCTGCATAATCCTCATCTGCTTTATAAACAAAATAACGATTATTTGGATGCATTAAAAAGCAGTCTCGAAAGAAAACATTTTCGCCGGTGGAAAAATCAGCAATAGAATCTGTTTCTTTAATCTCTAGCAAACTCATAGCCAAACCACTTAATTCATATGGGGTCCGTGACATCTTGAATCCCGTATCAATCTTACCAAACAATATACAATTAATTAATTCGTCATTATGATATACATTTTTCAGTTGCTTAAGAGTTTCCCAACGTCCTAAGCCTTTTGTAGCATCCTTATCTTTATTTGAATCCTCACACGCTTCAGGGTCAAAAGACATCCCTATACTATTCTGTGGCGCCCAAAAACCTCTTTTGTGCACGCTATGATTTTCTTCCCAACTACGCCAAAAATCATCATATGTTTCGATATCATCATATTGTTGCATTTTAAGTAAAATATATGCTGCAAATATTACCTCATCTCCACTTAGTTCACGTCCTCCCTCTGCTACATGCATTGTCTTTAATTCATTATAAACATTAACATAACCGCGTATATTTTCACTCACTATTTTCACCTCCGAAATATTTGGTTATTAATAACCAATCCGTAATTGTATACTATCATAAGACAAAATATATGTCAACATATTTTTGGTTTTTTATAACCAAATTTATTTGATGTTGATTTAATAAAATAGAAAAGGCATTGATTAATGACTAATTCCATTAATCAATGCCTTCATTTATGATTACACAACCGTTATTCCTTCGTAATCTCATACGGCCAATCAATAATACCGCCAAACTCTTTTACATTACTATAACCAAGTTCCACAAGCTGGCTTGCGGCGTTTTTGCTTCGTCTGCCACTTCGGCAATAGACAAGAATCTGCTGATCCTTATCCGTCAAAACACTCTCCGCCGTCTCTGTAATCTCATAATCAGGAATCAGAATGGCATCTTTAATATGCCCTTCAGCAAACTCTTCCTCAGTGCGCACATCAAGAATAATATAATTCTGCTCAGTGTCCATAATCCCTTTTGCTTCCGCAGGTGTGATTTGTTCATACGTATTCTTCATAGGATTCTCCTTATGATTACAACCCACAAAACTGAATATACACAGCAATGCAGATAAAACTTTACAAACTATCTTTCTCATTTTCATAGCAAATATACCACCTTTTCTACTCTCCATGCATCCTCATCATCAATTTCCCACCATGCTCCTTCAGCCACTTCCTCGGCACCCTATAATCCGGCAACACCTTCTCCACCTGTGCCCAGAACCTCGCCGAATGATTCATCTCCAGCCTATGACTGAGTTCATGAACCACAACGTAATCCAGTACCTCCGACGGTGCCATCATCAGCAAGCAGTTGAAATTCAGATTCCCCTCTCGGCTACAGCTTCCCCATCTGGTCTTTTGGCTACGAATACTAATTCGACCATAGGTAACTCCCATCACCCTCGCATAATAGGCAACCTTCTCCGGGATTACCTTTTTTGCCAATGCCTGAAGTCTCTTTATCTCTTGCTCAGTAAATTCGCCTTCTTCCTGCAACAACTGCAAGACCTGTTCTTTCTTTTGCAAATGCTTTGCAAGCCACGACGACTTCGACTCTACAAATGCACGAATCTCCGTTTCTGACATACGCCTTGGCGCACGCACTAGAACTTGTCCTGCCGGAGTAATTTCCAAAGAAATGGTTCTGCGATTGCTACGAATTATTTCAACATCTTCTCTTCCCATTCTTTCTCCTTAAAACCGGTGAGCACATAATCTTCTCCCACCACCAATGGACGTTTCACAAGCATTCCATCTGTGGCAAGAAGACGCAGTTGCTCCTCCTCTGACATCTGTGGCAATTTGTCCTTCAGCCCCATGCCTTTATACAAAAGTCCACTTGTATTGAAGAACTTCTTCAACGGCATTCCACTCATCTGATACCATGCCTTCAACTCTTCGTAAGTTGGATTCTGCTCTTTAATCGGACGTTCTTCGTAAACAACATTATTTCCCTCCAGCCAATTAAGTGCTTTCACGCATGTGCTGCATTTTCTATATACTAAAACTAACATTTTCATTTCCTCCTAGCTTCTGATACTCCTCACACATATATCTCGGTTTCCCCAGACTCTTCTTCCCATACTCAATCGCCTCTGTCGGACATCCGCAAATACACGCCATACAATGCGTACATGCATCGCCCCACTCCGGCTTACTATTCTTTATGGAAATGTTATTCATCACACAAGTATTCGCACATTTCCCGCATCCAATACAAGCATCCGACGCATAAAATGCCTTTGCTTTCACAAATACCTTATAAAAAAATTGATTCAGCGGTCCGGACTTAAACTTATCTAGCAAATGCACTTTCCGTTCTGGAAATCTTTCTCCCTTTCGAATCAGCTTAACTGCTTTCAAAAGTGGACGTTTGGCTACCAGAACAATGCGCTTTGCAATCTCCGGCTGTGGCACATCAAACATCGCTATATAGTTTTCCGGCATCACAACGGGCATAACTCCCCGAAACTCAAGTCCTACTTCCTCACATAACGTTTGAATCTTCTCGCTCGCATTTCCAATATCACTGCCACAGGTCATTACAAAATATGCTTCCTTACAGCCCTCGAAACGCGACCCTCGAATAAAATCTTCGAAAATGTGTGGCAATTGCCAACAGTACGTCGGTGATACAAACACCCATGGCGTAGATGAAGTCAGTTCTGCCGAAGTTCCGTTTTTCTTAAACTTAAATGAATCAAACAGTTCGTCTTCCAACTTGTCCGCAAGCATCTGCGCGCAGTATCTACTGTTGCCTGTTCCCGTAAAATATACAATCATGTGTTTTACCTCTGTTTCTTACAAATGTTCCTTGCATGCCATATCAGTCACTTCCAACTTAAACACGCCAACTTCCTTTAACATTTCCTCCGGGAAATCCCAATCCCTTTTCCCTGTATTGTGTTCCATGATAATCTGAAGCACTCTGCGCTTTTCTTCCATGTCATGCAAAATGCTCATATTACCATTTCCGATAATGCTCTGAAAACGCGCAGAATGAGCACATGCAACATCTGCTTCTGTTAATTGATAATTCGTATCCATCTCAAAACCAACGTATGGACTACGTTTCATCAATTCCACCTTACGTCCTTCCTGTGCTCCGTGGAAATAAAATGTGTATTTGTCATTCTCATATGTATAACCGAAATTCATTGGCACAATGTAAACCTCACCGTTGTCATTGAAACCAAGACGACAGCAATGGCAGTTGTCTATAATTGTGCGGATTTTATCACGGCTTTTGATTTCACGATCTGCTCTTCTCATAGGGGGGTTCTCCTTTTAAATGTTTTTTATATCATTTGCCCGAAAGAATGTTCAAAATATCTTTCCCATACTTTTCTACTTTTACTTTTCCAAAACCACTTACCTGAAGCAACTCTTCTTCATTCTTTGGATTCTTTTCAATCAAATCATTCATTTGCATATCATTGAAAATATAATATGGTTTTATATTCTCATACTTACTTTGGCACCAGCGGAAATCTTTTAGCTTCTTAATTAATTCCTCTTTATCCACTTCAACCGGAACAGCCTCTATATTATCTGTAACCTCATTTTTATATTTCTTAAGGTAGTCTGTCTTCTTTTCTTTCTTTGCATCTAAAAAGAATTGTGCTGTCTCCATCATCTCATCTGTTTTAAACCAATAATCTTGTTCTGCGCCATCAATAGCCTTAATATGCGCAATTAATTGGTCTAGACGAATTACTTTTTGCTTCACTTCTTTTTTCGCATACTTCGCATTCAAAATCGTTTTCGGATTAGCTAACACCACGATAGATTTATATGTATTGGTAAATGAATTCTCAAATCTTTTCTTCGCAAGGAAGTTCGTATACCTTTCACCACGAAGATTCTTAATCACAAGCAAATGACGTTCATTCTGTGTGATTGGAGAATAAAAACCTTCCTTAACTTTGCGATTACTGTATTCATATGAACGAATAAAATTACCCATGTTATCAATCTCAATATTGCCAATTAGGTTCTTGCACTCGATGATATACACATGCTTTCTTGTAATCACGAGATAATCTATCTGAGCTGACAATTCACCATGTTCCAAATAAATGTCTCGAAGAATATACATGTCCATTCCGCTGTTTTTCAATTCAAATGCAACGTTATTCTCACCCATTTCGCCATAGGTGGTGACTTTGATTTGTTTTTCAATTTCTTCTCGTACGTCACCTGATACTTGTGGTAGTAATGCTTCTAATTGTTCAATAATCTTGATTGTATCACTGGTGTCCTTCAAAAACACAGGACCAATTTTCTTTTTGAATAGTTCCATATAAGCCTCCACTATTTAATATATACGTTTATACAAACGTCTTTTTATTGCATTATTTCTCTAATTTTCTCAATCAACGTAATATCAGCTGGCAACCACTCCACTGAATTCAACTCATCCTTTGTCAACCACTTTGCTGCCTCATGTTCTTTTAGCGTCAAGTCTCCCGAAACAATCTCTGCCCAAAAACAATCCATTGACAAATGGAATTTGGGATAATCGTATTCTATTGTATCAATCAATTCTCCCACCACAATTTCTGTTTCAAGTTCTTCTTTTATTTCTCGAACCAAAGCATCCTGTGGAGTTTCGCCTTCCTCAATTTTCCCACCCGGAAACTCCCAACCACCTTTCAGTTCACCATAGCCTCTTTGTGTTGCAAAGATTCTATTCTCATCTCTAATAACCGCTGCCACAACTCTTACAACTTTTCTATCGACATTCATAACCAATTTCTCCTCCCTGCTCTATATGATTAACTATATCTTGCCACACATAGTCCTCTATATAGCATTCTGTATTGTCTGGGTATAATTTCAAACATCCTATAAGCGAACACGCCTGATGCCGAGTCTTAACTTCCTCATAAGACATTTTTCGAATACCTTCATAGGTATACATATTACTCACTCCCTATCCATTTACAATGTATTCATACAAATCTTCTCTCACCGGCTTGTCCAACAACCATTCAATTTCTACAGCTGTTTTGTCTGTGTTTGGCATAACAAACTCACGCACATTTCCGCTTGCTTGCATATGACCAAGGTAATAGAATTCTTTTGAAATTTTATCATCTTTATTTTTACGAACAAATAAATGCACCTGAATTCCCCGTTCTTTCGCATGCAAGAAGTTTTGTACATCTTCCGAAGATATACTTCTTCCAGATTTTGAAATTGCAATCAAACTATTATTGCTAGTAAAGTGGTCTTCATATTTTATAGTTTCACTTATATCGTCAGGCTTATCATAATTTATGAATACCGGAAATGTCTTTGTCTTTTTATCATATTTATATCCACCAATGTTCAATGGAACTTCGTTTGTTTCCCAGTTAAGCAAACGACACACATCTTCATAGGTGTATTTCTGATATAATACAAAATCTGTATCCTTATATGTATTCGAATAATCTCGTTCGTATCTACTAATACCGAACTCAATAAGCTCATTCAGAATTTTACAAAAGTCTTTGTTTGACAACATTTTTTCAAATGATTCAGAAACACGATAGTCCTCTCCCGTTTCTTCGTCCTTTTCAATGAAAATACATTCTGCATATGTATTCTTACTTGCCCCAGTAGAAAATTCATTTGTCATGATGTTAACAATATTTTGCTTCTGATTCTCACTCATCTTAATTCCGTAATTATCACTAATTTCTTGCTTTAGACTTGCAAACAACAGCATTCTATGAGTATGTGCAAGCATTCTTTTCAGAAGTTTTAATTCCTGAATACGTTTACCGCTTGCAAGCTTCTTTGACACAAATTCAATGACTTTTTCTTCATCTGCAGATAATCTTATGCTATATTCTTTTTCATATCTAACAAGAAACTTATAATAAGAGCCTAAACTGCTGTTATCAAAAATGCGAAGAACATCCATCTCTCCATAATCATCAAAATCTTTTAGTCCCGGAATTCTTCCAAGTTTGTTTTTAAGATTTGTGTAATTTTCCTTTATTAATTTAATGTCGCTAAAGTTAGCGCTATCCACTGCTGCAAAAATGCGTTTCCTACTTATCTCATCGAAATGAATTGTGCTTGCACCTGGAATGACACGTCCACCTTCCATAAGATATCTTCGAATATTATCCTTGTTATAACTGCGGTCTCCCGAAAGCGCAATTGGAATCATAAAATTATTTTTATAATTTCCAATAAAATCAAGAATTACGACATATTCTTTTTCAGTTGCTCTTCTCAAACCTCTACCTAATTGCTGAATAAAAACAATCGGGGACTGGGTAGGGCGAAGCATGATAACTTGGTTCACTTCCACAATATCTGTTCCTTCCGAAAAGATATCAACGGTAATAATATAATCTAAATAGTCGTCATCCTCTGATTGGACATCCATTGTCAATCTTTCAATTGCATCTGCCCTGGCATCTTCTGAATCCGCACCACTTAAAGCAACAGTTTTTAACCCTTGCTCATTAAACTTTCTTGAAAGTTCTTTCGCTTCTTCAATTCTACTGCAGAAAATTAGTCCTTTTACACGGTCTCCAGAATATCCAAAATACTCTGCTTGTTCCATAACATATTTTACACGTTCATCACTTGTAAGATATCTGAAGTTTTCTAACTGTTCTTCCCTCGTATTTCCTTCATCAGAGATAACTGCCAAATCAGTAATACCGAAATAATGGAATGGACATAATAAATCTTCATCCATAGCTTGTTGCAATCGGATCTCATAAGCAATATTGTGGTCAAATATCTCATAGATATTTCGCCCTTCTATGTTATCATCACGCTTGTCTGGCGTTGCGGTCATACCTAAAGTAAATTCAGGTGTAAAGTAATCCATTACCCTTTTATAACTTCCGGCACTTGTATGATGTGCTTCATCATAAATACACGCATCAAAATAATCCCTTGGAAATTGTTCAAGGTTTTCTTGCTTGCTAAGTGTCTGTACAGTTGCAAATACAAAATCCGCATCATAATCATGTTTAATTCCAGAAACTAATCCTGTCTTAATTCTACAACCAAACACTCTTTCAAAAGATGCCTTTGCCTGCTTCGCAATCTGATTTCTATGCACCAAAAACAAAACTCTTTTGAATCTGAGCTCTCTCATTGCAAACGCTGAGGCATATGTTTTACCTGTTCCTGTTGCTGAAATAAGCAATGCTTTATCAACACCTTCGTTTCGTAGCTTTAATAAATTATAAATAAAAGCTCTTTGCATTGAGTTTGGCTGCAATGTATATGCTTCCATTGACGGGACAGTCTGACTCTTTGCAATTTTCTTTTGTTCCGCAACCATTTTATTAAACAGTTGCTTCTCTTCATATTTTCTACGATACTCATCAATAAACTCATCATAAGACTTCGTGTATTCTGTCGCATTCCAAAGCTTTTCAAATTCACTCAAAACCGAATTTGCCATTTCCCCTTGGTTTGTAGATACAAGTTTTGTGTTCCACTCCATGTTTCGTGTCAATGCATCTTGAGTCAAATTAGAACTTCCTATAATGAAACGATACTCCTCATTCTTTTGAAAAATATAGCCTTTTGTGTGAAAACCATTTCCTGCTCTTTCTGTCTGGTACATGCGAAGCTCAATGTTTGACAGTCCTGCAATAGTATCTAACGCAACCGGATCACTAAACGCAAGGTAGTCCGTAGTCAATATTCTACCCGGTACTTTTCTCTTTTCTAACCCTTTTAAAGTTTGCAGAAGCGGTGTAATACCCCCTCTTGTTATAAAGGCAACACTGATTGCAAAGCTATCGCATCGAAGTAGCTCATCTTCAATTGAAGAAAATACCTTCTGACCGTTTTTGTTGTCGTTATATATAAATTGTGGTCTGTATGCCAGATTAGAATTAACTGCACTGTTGATAAATGCGGTTTCTAGTCCGTTTTGAAGTTCATTTAATATATCATGACTCATTTTTATTTAACCTCTTTTTTCTTCTCGATTTCCACTAATCTTTTCAACCACTTTTGAATACATCCATTTTCTAAGAAATACTTTAATTCACCATCACAAAAACGTTCTGACCTTACCGCTGCTAAAACAAGTGCAACAACAACCTGTCCATCCAAACTAGAAACATCTGCTTTGGTCATGGCATCTTCGTCCCATTCTATTCCTTGCTTTTTTAAAATACTTATGTAGTTACATAAATCAAATTGAGGATATTGATTTTCAAAAGCATAAACCGCACCTACAAACTCATTTACCACATCACAGTATACCATATACGGCATCTGATATGGTTTCTCCATTGTTCCATCTCCGGTTTGCTTTTTCGGATACAATTCCCCATATTCAATCCCTTGTAATTTAGGAATAAAGTCTGTTAATGTTTTATAACTAACATCTTGTAATAGGCCTTTTATCATCTGATAATCCAGATACTCCCACTTGTCAAGATATTTATCTTCTTTATCTAAAAACACTCTAATATTTGTATCATTATGCTTCTTGCCATTCTTTCCTTGTGTATTTAACCAATTCCTATGATATTTGGCAATTGTGTCCGCTACGATTTGACTCGGAACAATATGATATTCAGGTGTGTCCAATTCATTTAAAGATACAAATACATAAATAATGCTTTCTCCAATCAACTTTTCGTTTTTTGATGATAACGTCCATTTTTTCTGTTTATATCCTGTTGTTTTAACTTGAATGGCAAATTGCTCGTAAGTTTCACGATTAATAGCCAAAATATCAAAATCTTTAACGTTTGACATTGGAACAGCTACGGTAAAACCTCTTCTTTCTAATTCACCTGCCACAAAATATTCACCCGAATTACCTATGTTTGTAGTATCATAACTTGACATTTTTGTTTCTCCTTGTATATTTTTTCACATACACTTCGGACATTTTCTTATCGCAACATCACATCCATTTGCTTCATACTCATGTCCACATTCATTACAATGCATTAAATAAGCCATCTGATTATAATGATTTCCTGCCTTGTTCAAACATCCTTTGTTTTCCTGATTATTTCTATTTACATAACCTACAGCCAGTGTTTTTCCTTCTTTTTTTCGCTTCTCTTGTTTGTTTACTTTTGTCTTTTTAATATATTTTTCTATTGAATATAACGGCATAATGCGTTCTTTCTCAGCAATGGTCTCATTCAACTCTAGCAATTTATTAACACGTACAGTATAATGATTCATACTCGGAACATAACTTCTATATTGCCACACTAATGCACCCGGTCCATTATAAATTTCCTTGATTATTCCCGCCTCTTTGTCCAAATATAGCACAAGCAAATAATCTGGTTCTTCCCTAAATACAATTGCGCCAGATCCTTGTGTTCCTTTTATCTGAATCTTTTTACCATCAACTTCACCATCATGAGTTTTTTCAGATTGTCTGTATAAGGTTATTCCATATGCTTGTGCAGTTAGTATCTCAACAAAATTGCCTATAAGTATTCCATCCAATTTGAATGATTTCTCAGGAAACACTTCTTCTATTTCGGAAGTTATTTTATTTAACTCTTTTATCTTTTCTGATAAAAATAATATCTTTTCTTGTTGTGTCATTTGTTCTTTGCTCTATTCCAATAAATCTTATGTATTTAATTGTATAAAATGTTATATGTAATGTCAATCAAATGAACATGCTATTCTTTCTTGCTTTATGCAAGATTAATTAATTTGTTATTGCTATTATTGCAACTATTAATCCAATTAGTGCAAAAACATTGCTAGTATATATATTTATTTTATTACTATCTTTTTCCTTTTCAATTTCATCGCCCGACCATACAAAGAACACTCCTAGTAAGAGGGAAAGAATTCCAAGTGAAGCTCCAAGTAAAAGAATACTCCATTTTTGAAATTTTATAAAATAATATATTGTAGATAAAAGTATTATTAAACCTATAATCCTTATCATGTGACCAATTGCAATCATTATGAATGATGTAATCATAGAAAAAAGATTGTCAGTTATTGCTTCATTTTTGATATATTTATTTTTTATTGTTTTAGGACAAATAAATGCTTTAAACAAAGCAAACATTTTTTCCTTTTTAGTAAAATCATATACTGTAGGAATTTCTGCTAGTTTTTTCTCTGATTCAATTCTTTTTAACGCCCTATAAAATGCTTCACTTTGAATTTCAATCCATTCTCGTTTAGAAATATTGTTTCTTTTATCGTGTTTCTCCCATTTCATCGACAGTGTTCTCCCAGTATTATTTTATAATAAAAACGAACAGTTTATTGACTTGTTCAGGTCATTTACATTTCGAAACTACAATATAATTTCGGCAACAAATATACCATTTGTTATATCATCTTAAAATGGCACTTTGATTAACAATTCAATCATATGTTTAATTTACAAATTACTACGATTTGATAATATCATTTTTTCTAGCAGACTTCTCTTATAGCACTAACTATAGAATCCGTATTCCATTTCACTATTTTATTTGCATTATTTTTTACAACTACGGAAGTTCGTTCTGATCCCCAAGGTTCAATAGCTATAATTTTTTTACCTAATTCTAGTGCTAATTCAATTTCTATATTAATCCATTTACTATAAGTAGAATATACTCCAGCAAGAATCAAGACACAGCTTGCCGGTTGCATCTGTCTTCGGATTGCTTCTTTTAACTGTTTTTCATTTGATGCGTTATGTATAGGATCATTCTTCGGCACAGAATAGTTCTTGTAACTGAAATATGTTTTTGAATTCAACATATTTATCAATCTCTCGTAAGAATCTCCATATGACCATGAATGGCTTATAAACAAATTATACGTCATTATACGCCACCTCCTTTCTCAATAATTTTAGTAATAATCATTACACCAATCGTAGTAAAATACATTAAAATAAACATATGTGGTAAGATTTTCTCTAACCTAGTTCCATCCTTATATTTACTGTTTTGTTGCAACCTTTTCCACTCCTCCGAATATGGTTTAACCGGAAGTTTTTTCTCTATTTCAAGAATAACATTAAATTTTTCTGCATTTAACAATTTGAAATTTCTTATAAGAGTACACCACAAAATACAAACAATTAATCCCACTATAAGAAGAAAAATAATTTTATAATCCCATACAAATGATATTGATGCTAAAATTGCTAAATTTAACGTGACAAAAATATTATTCATCACATCTCTTCGCTGACTTATAGAATTTGCCATTTCTACACAGGTTTGCCACTGTGCAAGAATTATTTCCGTTTTTTCATCACACATTCACCTTTTCCTCCAATCTCTCTTTATATGTCCTCAACTATATCCCAAAAATCTAATTCATTCACAATAATCAACTTTTGTCCAGCTCTTCTTCTATTCACCGCATCTTCTATCTTTCTTCCGTAACATGAAAAAGCCCAACACGGATTACCTTTGTTTCCAACTACAAGATATTTTGTTTTGTTTGTAACATTGTTTTTGAATTGTCCACCTAATGATTCAATTAACTCAGCTATTTCGCTCCGCTTAGCTCTTTCTGATTCTCCTGTAAAGCAAAACAGACTATTTTTAAAATCGATTTCCTGACACACAGCACATATTCCCTCAATACTATACTTTTCCTTCATCGCATTGAGCTTTAATTCGTTAAGATTATACGATATCTGCAAATCAATAAAATTACTGAAAAATGCTTTTAGCATGTCTCTTTCATCTTGTGTCACTTTCCCGTCCATAAGTATCGTCAATAATAAACTTTCGACTTCATCAAACGGATATGTACCCATAAGAAATTCGTTTGTAGATATCCATTGTTTTAATGCATGTATTTCCGCATCACTTATTTCCTCATCTGCCATGATACCGTGAATTAATCCCTGCAAGAATTGAATTGAACCTGTTATCAAATCATAATATGTTGATTCTGTAACAAAATTGTTGCATAACCAAAGTATATCTTTTGCTTCATCTTCTGACACAATCCCATCTTCATACACACGTTGTATTAATGGAATAAGTTCTTTAAATGGATGCTTGTTTATAAGGTGACTATGTGCCATGCACCAATTTGCTAATTCATCAACTTCTTCTTTGCTTGCGTACCTATCTGTTGTCATCCCTGCCACAAGACCTCTAAGAGTATTAACAGCCTTGTGTAGTTCTGCCGGTCCTGTATATTGTCGATACTCATCTAATTCTTTAAACTGTCCCATCTCATGTCTCCTTCTTGTACTATTAATAAAAAAAGCAAGGCCAATCAAGGACACTCTCGTGCCCCTAATCACCTTGCATTTTAACCTCATATCCATTTTAGCACATTAACTTACAAAAGTCGACAAATATTTACAGGCAATCACTAATCCCTTTCCTTCATCAATTCCCCCATCTCACCTCCCCGTCCATCTCCAACTTATACACCACAACCTTCTCCCCATCCAAGTCCTCTTTATGCATATCCACCGCCGTTACACAGCTATTATGATACGTCTTATAATAGTAAATCCCCTTATCCGTGTTGCAACAGACGCTATAGACCGTATATTCATATGCGCCACTTTCGACCTGAACGCACCCCTTGTATTGCTTCACGGAGTCCAGTATGTGAAAGAACTGGCTCACGCTCTCCGTCTCATCTTTTCCGTCCACCGAATTCCATTTGATAAATGCAGCGCGCACGAATCTGGACGGCGACGACATGTCACCCGGCAAGCCGATGCTTCCCATTCCCCTACTGGTGATTTCAAGCGGAAGTTCTTTTGCGAATCGGTTCACTGGCTCCTTTTTAGTCAGATTCATGTAGTTATTCAGGTGAAACAAATGATATGGAAATGGCGGATTATTGGTCAGCACCTTAATTGGATTGTCATAGATACGAAGCCCTTCATGCATCGGCTCCACCACAATGCTCTCAAATTTATCGGATACCATGAAATGCAACGGTGTCAACGGCAAGTCTTTGTGAAAGGATACCTTCAAAAGATTGGTCTTCTGCAAAAGTTGTTTTGCTTCCTGCACGTTTTTACATTGCCCAAGTACCCATGGAATCAGTTCAAATGGTGTAATGTTATGCATGTCTTCTTTTTCGTACTGATACACTGCATTTCCTGGGAAATTGAGGGACGCCATGCCAAGTCCTTTCTCGTTGACTGCATCGTAATATAGTGGATATTCAGAATGCACGTAAGCGACACCGATGATTGCGTAGTGTTTCTCCATCGTAGGTTCCTTTCGAAATGCAAATGGAAAATTTCTCGGCGTAATGCTTACGCTCTCTTCATAAGAGTACTCCAAATCCAGATTTCTCCCAAAGTAATGGTCCTGTGTTTTATAAGAGATTGCTGTACACATAAAAATGCCTCGTTTCTGTTTTTTCTTAGTATTTCCTACCATAATTTTTTTAAACGGACGCAATCTTTTTCTTGCACAGTTCTCACACCCGCGCCCAGACAAAAAGGGCAGCAAGCTCATTCCTGAACTTTCTGCCCTCTGATCATTTCTTTTCCCATCCTGCATATAAAGTGATGTCGCTCTGTATTTTATCTTCGTCTTCTTCCCACAATTCTTCACATGCCGAATCCAAATACCAGCCGGTAAACTCATACCCCTCTCTGGTTGGGTCTTCAGGTACTTCCAGTAGTTCACCATACATCTGATTCTGTGAAGCAACATCGGTTCCTCCCTTGGATTCAAAGGTAATGGTAAAACCCGGATTTCTTAAATCAAGCGCCACCAACAACACGATTACTACAAGACACGTTACTATGATAATATCCAATGTCTTTACGGATATTTTCACATGTTTGTATAATCCGCGAAATTCTCTCGGTTGTTTTTCCGGCGTCTGTAATTCTTCTGTGTTATGTTCCATACGCCTCATGCCTATTTCTTCACTAAGTATTTACGCATATCCAATGCGCATGCACACAGGATGATTGCACCTTTGATAATATAAAGTGAAGACGAATCTACACCTAACATAGTAAGTGCTACGAAAATGATACGTAAAATGAATACACCGAGGATGATACCTGAGATAGAACCTGTACCACCTACGAATGATACACCACCGATAACGCAGGCTGCAATAGCATCACATTCTGCATTCAATCCGGTCGTTGCAGCTACAGAACCACTACGTACACCTTCTACGAAACCTGCATATCCATACATTGCACCTGCAAGTGTATGTACTAATACAGTTGTCCAGAATACATTTACACCAGATACTTTTGCTGCCTCAGCATTAGAACCAACTGCAAACATATTTTTTCCAAATGAAGTCTTGTTCCAGATGAACCACATCAATGCAACAAGAATTACTGCATATAACACATACTTCGGAACTGCTACGTTTCCTAAACGGAACAATTCTCCGCCGACAAAATCTTTGTATTCTTTACTCAAACCTGAGAATGGCTGACCATTGTTTCCATTTAAACCAAAGAACCAAAGAATGATACCATATGTAATAAGTTGTGTAGATAAGGTTACAATAAATGGATGTAAGCTAAACTTCGCAACGAAGTAACCATTTACTAAACCAATAATCGCACCTACTAAAACTACACCTAACATTACCAATAAAATCCAACCAAGTGTCACTTTTGGAAGCGACTGGAACATTTTATTAGCAAAGTCTGTTTTCTGAAGCATAACTGCCGCAAATGCAGCTGTTAAACCGGAAATACGACCTGCTGAAAGGTCAGTACCCGTTAATACGATACATCCGGCAATACCAAGTGCCATTGGTAAATATGCTGCTACTTGTGTAATCAGGTTCGCAAAAGAACCAAGTGTTAAAAAGTTTGGTCTAACGCTTGCTGTATAGATTACAAAGATAGCCATAAGAATATATAAAGCATTGTTCAGAATTCCATCTGTCCAAAAACGTTTTTTATCCCTTGCATCTAACAGTTTGTAATCAGCGTTGACTTGTTTTATTTTCTTTAAAGGACTTGTCATGAATCTCTTCCTCCTTATACATATTTCGCTGCCAGGGTCATAATTTCTTCCTGAGAAGTATTTCTAGCATCTACTTCTCCGGCTACTCTACCACCGGACATAACGATGATTCGGTCACAAACACCTAATAACTCCGGCATTTCAGACGAAACCATAAGAACTGTTTTTCCTTTGTTTGCCAAATCCAAAATCAACTGATAGATTTCGTATTTTGCACCTACGTCAATACCTCTGGTTGGCTCATCCAAAAGCAATACTTCCGGCTCTGTTAACAGCCAACGACCAATAATAACCTTCTGTTGGTTACCGCCTGAGAGGCTTCGAATCTTAGTCTCTTGAGACGGTGTCTTGGTTCTCATCGCATCGATATAATACTGTGTATCTTCACGCTGTGACTTTTCACTTAAGTAAATTCCAAAGCGTTTGTGTCTTTTTAAACTTGAGATAACAGTATTTTCTTTGATACTAAGTACCCCAAAGATACCGGTTGCTCTACGCTCTTCTGTAAGCAATGCAAACCCATTCTTGATAGACTCTCCTGCATTACGATTTAAGCATTGTTTTCCATCTAAAGTAATCGTACCGCTCTTGCGTGTGCGAATACCAAAAATACTCTCTAATGTTTCTGTACGACCGGAACTATCCAAACCTGCAATACCTAATATTTCTCCCTTATGAGCTTCAAAGGATACGTCTTTTAAGTGGTTGTACTGACCGGTAAGATTTTCTACTTTTAATGTGACCTCACCGATTTTATTATCCTTTGGCGGGAACTGGTTCGTAAGTTCACGTCCTACCATCAGACGAATAATATCATTCATTTCCAACTTTTCAGCAGGTTCTGTCGCTACCCACTGACCATCTCGCATGATTGTAATTTCATCCGAAATACGTTTAATCTCTGCCATTTTATGAGAGATATAGATAATACCTACACCTCTGTCACGAAGCATATTAATAATTTCAAAAAGATGTTCTACTTCTTCTTCTGTTAAAGAAGAGGTTGGCTCATCAAATACGATAACCTTGGAATTGTAGGAAACAGCTTTTGCGATTTCTACCATCTGTCTCTGAGAAACCGGCATGTCGCCCATTATACGATGTACATCTACATTAATTCCTAATTCCTCAAAAATCGCCTCTGTATCTTCACGCATCTTATGTTCGTTTACCACGAGTCCCGCAATCTTCGGATATCTGCCTAACCAGATGTTATCCATAACATTACGTTTCAGAGCCTGATTTAATTCCTGGTGAACCATTGCCACACCATTATCAAGGGCTTCTTTACTACTCTTGAAATCGATTTCTTTTCCGTCTAAGTAGATGTGTCCGGCATCTTTATTATAAATACCAAAAAGGCACTTCATAAGTGTAGATTTTCCGGCACCATTTTCGCCCATTAACGCATGCACAGTACCTGCTTTTACTTCCAAATGAACATTGTCAAGCGCTTTTACGCCAGGGAATGTCTTAGAAATTCCCTCCATCTTTAGAAGAACATCATGTGCCATATCGTGTTCCTCCTTCTTAGTTTTATTTTCTCAATAACATAAAAGGCAGCTGCCGCCGATACGACAGCTGCCCAATATAAAGTTTGTCTTATATACTATTTTGTATATGGAGCGTAAGCTACGAAAAGTTTAGATTCGCAATCTTTTGCAACGCTGAAACGTTCATCTTTTAATCCTGCTAATGCTGCTACAGGAGTTGATCCACCAGCGATAGCTTTTGCTGTGTTAGCAATAGCTGCTGCCATACCTTCAGCATCTTGTTTAACTGTACCGATCATAGCACCTTCATTGATTAATGCAACTGCGTTTTCTGTAGCATCAACACCGAATACAGGAACTACGTGTCCGCCGTCTTTGTTGTAACCCTTATCTTGAAGAGCTGCAACTACACCTTCAGCCATACCATCGTTGTTACAGATAACAAGCTCGATCATGTTGTTGCTTGCTTCATTGTATGTAACGAAGTTTGTTTCCATATATTCTTTTGCAGCTTTAGCTGACCAAGCACCATCCTGGTCTACTTGATAGCAATCTTTGTTGTTAGCATCAAAGTATTTAAGTTCTGCTTTACCAGCTGCTTTTAAGATTGCGTTTGCATCTTCAACACCATACTGTGTACGGAATTCAGCTTCTACGTTACCTTCTTGACCTTTCATCATAGCGTAAGAGATAACACCATCACCATTTTTGTCAACTGTAGCAAAGTTAGCAACAATATAGTCACCAATCATCTTACCTTGCATATGTCCTGCTTCCGGAGCATCTGTTCCAATGAAGCATGCTGTTTCGTTGTCTTTAAGAACTTTCACGTCGCTTCCATCTGTTCCGATTGCACGGTTAAAGAAGATAACTGGGATATCGCCTGCTGCATCGATAATGTCCTGTGCTGTGTCAGGAGCACCTGATGTAACAATATTAACAATTAAAAGGTTTGTTCCGCCAGCAATAGCTGTTTTGATTTGGTCGATTTGTTTTGCCTGATCGTTTCCTGCAAACTGGTTGTCATATTTGATTCCAGCTGCTTCTAATTCTTTGTTCAATGCTGTACGAACTGAACTCAAATAAACGTCACTTTCTTCGTACCAGAATACAGTAGCTTTTACTTCATCTTTTTTGTCATCTGTTTTTCCACATCCTACGAATAATGCTGCTGTCATTGCTAAACATAACAATAACGCCATAAGTTTTTTTTGCATAATATATGCCCTCCTATTACTTTTTTTACGTTTCCGTAATTTATGTCCTAATTATATCAACAGAATCAACAAAATAAAATGTGATTTTTTATGTTTTTTGTATAAAATTTTATCTAGTCAAATGGAAAAAGCACTTTTTGATTTTCCGGATTATACATATTTTCTCTTGTAATTAATGTCGTGGTAGTATCAATATGCGTTTCCTTTACCTTCTCACCCTTTAAAAGCATCCATGCATATTCTACACCGAGGTATCCCATTGCGTATGGATTTTGTACGATAAGGGCATCTACTTCTCCTGTTTCCAGCATTCCTACTGAGACCACATTACTGTCAAAAGCAACAACTCTGGTTTTGTCTTTCAAATTCAACTCCTGAACTGCATATCCCACGCCAAGGCTGGTCCACTCATTTAATGTCACCACGATATTGATTTGTGGATTTTCCTTTAGCATCTGAATCGTTGCAGTTTTTGCTTCTTCTATCGTTGAATTAACATTGATTGAAGACACAATATTTACACGTTCATGGTTTGCCACATAGTCACGGAAGCCTTTTTCTCTCTGTTGCCCGTTTTCCGAATTTTTATCAAAGTTAACTATTCCGACTTGCAAAGTTGGTTCTGTTCCGGAGAGCACTGCTTCTCCTACCATTTGTCCTGCCTTATAATTATCAGTGCTGATTCTGCAACTCACCAAATCACTATTGACATCACTGTCTATTACAACAACTTCAACTCCTTTTTTAACAGCTTCATTCACAGCCTCAGCATTTGCGTTATAATCGATTGCTGAGAACACAATTGCATCCACCCCACGGTCTATCGCATCTCGAATCATCTGATTCTGTCTCTCGTAATCTTCCTCATTGCTAGGTCCATCAAATGTCAACTCCAGATTATATTCTGTGCCTGCCGCATTGGCACCTGCAAAAGTTGTTTTCCAATATGCAGATGTTGTAGATTTTGTAATAACTTCAACATACATTTTTTTGTGGTTTTCATTCTGTCCGCTTAATCCACAAGCAGAAAGCAAATGAATCATCAAACAGATTATCAAAAACAAACCTATTATTCTGATTCTCCGTCTACTTCTCATAGCATTCCTCCAAAACCTTTGGCATTCGTATTTCTACCTTCGTACCTTCATCTAATTCGCTAAAAATGGTGATGCCATACTGTTCGCCAAAATATATCTTCACTCTGTCGTTTACATTCTTGATTCCGATTCCACCCTTGTGATGAATATCCTTTTGTAAGATTTCCTCACACTGTTCTTCTGTCATTCCGATTCCGTTGTCGCAAACACTCATAACAATATTCTCATCTTCTTCAAAAACTTCTATAATAATTTCTCCCTCATCTGACATATCAAGTCCATGAACAATCGCATTTTCTATAAGAGGCTGTAATGTAATCTTGTTGCATAAATAGCCCAAACATGATTCACTCACTTTAAATTCATAACAAAACTGACTCTTATAACGGAATTTTTGAATCTTCAGGTAGCACTCTGCATGTTCTAATTCCTTTTCAACGGTAATCAGCTCATGACCTTTACTGATACTAATACGGAAAAGTCTGGCCAACGCGTTTACCATCTCAATCGCTTCCTCAGTTCGCCCAACTTCACACATCCACGCGATAGAATCTAACGTATTATATAAAAAATGCGGATTGATCTGAGCTTGCAATGCATTTAACTCCGTTTTACGCAAAGTAACCTCTTCTTGTCGCACCTTCTCCATAAGTTCCTGTATTTGCAACACCATATGTCCAAAGGAGTCTGAAAGTGCCACAATTTCTTCTGTTCCCCTTACCGGATAAAACTCAAAACTTTCTGCCTCTTGCACAAATTTTCTCATTGCAGTAGCCAGTTGTTTTGCTGGTTTAGAAAAACTTCTTGCCAAGACTGCTCCTGCTAATGTTGTGGTCAAAATCACCAGCACAACCGCAGAAAGTATGACACGTACCATATCCATAACTTTTACTGTTACAAGTTCATCGAGATAACTTACTCCGACAATTCTCCATTCACAATTATGTAAGGTTTTAATGGTATAAATCACCCCACTGAAGGTGTGGCTTCCATCCTTATAATCACGAACTATATCCTCTTGTTCTGCCTTCAGCCCCGCATGAATTAACTGCTGTTGCGGGTGATATACAATATTTCCTGCCTTATCCGCAATAAAACAATATCCGTGGGCTCCGATTCCAACATTATCTACGTAACTTGCAATGTTGGAGAAGCGGATATCCATAGAAATCTGCAGGACTTTCCCGTCTTCTGTCTTCATTCTCTGAGAAAATGTAACCACCCAAGGATAATACTCTTTGAAAAGATTCTGCACATGAGGCGCTGAAATAAACAGATTATCGTCTTCCAGTTTTGTATAAGACAAATTATTTCCTGTGTTCTTTTTTAACTCATGTCCGTCGGACCAGCATGCAAGTAACTGACCTTCTTCGGAATGTACGGTAATTGCCTCAACATCCTGTCGAATAGAAATGAGATTTTCAAAAAAATCATTTCGCTCTTCTTCTGTTTTTTTCATACTTTGCTGAACCATTTCCATGATTCCACTCATATCCTCAGTGTAATTGGTAATCATGTTTTCAACCTGGGATACAGCCTGATCACTATTGGTGATGGCATTTTGCTCTGTAGAATTCATATAATAGTATGCAAAGATTGTGACAGCAATGATGCATGCAACCAACACAATACATGCCACCAGTCCCGTCATAACCATTGACAAGGAAATTCTTCTCTCTCTAATTCTTTTTAATAAATTTTCTTTAATTATCATTTATTCCTTTTCCTCTGAAGTTCCCCGCCTGCATGAATTCGGAGACATTCCCGTAGTTTTCTTAAAACAGTAGCTAAAATAATGTTGGTCACTATATCCGCATTGTTCAGCAATTTCGCGGATTTTATAATTCGAATGAAGCAACAGATCTTTCGCTACTGCAATTCGTTTTTTTGATAATAAATCTATAAATGTGCAACCGGTAGATTTCTTAATCAACGCACTCAAATAATTAGGGCTTACCGCAATTTCTTTGCTGACCGAAACAAGTGAGATATCCGGATCCATATAATGATTATCAATAATCTCCAAGGCCTTCTCGCTAATCAACTCTGCACTGTTTTTGTATTGTTCCATGTCGGCAATAAAATAGATACCCTTTTTCTTTTGTGTGGCATATCCGATTGCTTTTATAGAGTCTACATAAGCCTTATGAATATTAGAGAGACCTTTTTCCAATCTGCCCACTCCAATCAGCGAACTTTTTTCCATAATTCGCTTTACTTTTTCATAAATCTCTTCTACCGCTATATGCAAATATTTATCATATCCTCTTTTAGATGAAATCAATATAGAAGTGATTTTGCCGTTAATATAAAAACTCAGCACTTTAAAATATTTCTCCAATACGGAATTAACAGCATCTACGTTGACTTCTTTTGTCTCGTTTTCTTCATCCTCATTGATAATACTAACAGTCATAACGGTATACATAAATGTTTCGCTGGCACTTTGTACAATTCCTAATTTTACAAACTTATCTAATAGTTCACGGTCTCTCTGTAAGTCATTTTCTGTCTGAAACTCATCCAGCAAAAGGGACATGCTGAGACTGATTGCAGTGTCTCTACTTGGTTGACGAACACCCGTAGCAAACGTTCGGAACTGCTCATCTATCTTATTTTTTATTTTCCTCAGTTCTTCTGTAAGCTCCGCTGCCGAAATCGGCTTCAGCATGTAACTGATGATATTATATTGAATTGCCTGTTGAGCATAAGCAAAGTCATCGTGACCGCTAAGAAATGCAATTTGCGTTGACGGATGAACTTCACGTACCTGTCTCGCCAGTTCAATGCCTGACACAAACGGCATGCAAATATCCGTAAGGAGTAAATCCGGTTTCAGTCGCTCCACGAGTTCCAGCGCTTCTACTCCATTTTCTGCTTCTCCAACCAACTTAAATCCAACACTTTCCCAATCCACTTTTTCTATCAGTGCCCTGCGAAGTTCTTCTTCATCGTCTGCTACTATAATTGTATACATATGATTCCTTTCTACAACGAAATATCGTCTATCAGTTTCAATTCTTCCTCTGTGAAGCTTATATTTTCCAGCGCCTTAATATTATCTAAAATCTGTGCAGATTTAGAAGCACCGATTAATACACTAGTTATGACTCCATCTTTTAACACCCAGGCAAGAGCCATTTCCGCCAACGTCTGCCCTCTTTGTGTCGCCAGTTCATTCAGTCTTGCAATCTGCCCAAGTTTCTCTTCCGTTAATAAGCCTTCTTGCAAAAATCTTCCGTCTGTTTTTACACGGCTATCCTTCGGAACTCCATTTAAATATCTGTTTGTAAGTAGCCCCTGTGCCAAAGGACTGAACGCTATAATACCTTTTCCAAGTCTTTCTGATGTTTGTTTTAATCCATTGTTCTCGATCGTTCGGTCAAAGATGGAATAACGGTTCTGATTAATAATAAACGGACATTTCAAATCATCAAGTATGGCAGTGGCCCTTTCCAATGTTTCACCGTTATAATTTGACAATCCCACATATAATGCTTTTCCACTGGAAACTGCCTGAGCCAATGCTCCCATTGTCTCTTCCAAAGGAGTTTCTGGGTCCATGCGATGGTGATAAAAAATATCTACATATTCCAATCCCATACGTTTCAAACTTTGGTCCAGACTTGACAGTAAATATTTGCGGCTGCCCCAATCTCCATAAGGTCCATCCCACATAAGATAACCGGCTTTCGTACTGATCAGCATTTCATCTCTGTAAGAAGCTAACTCTTCTCTCAAAATCTTTCCAAAATGAATCTCTGCACGTCCCGGCTCCGGTCCATAATTGTTTGCCAAATCAAAGTGTGTAATCCCATGGTCGAACGCCGTAAATATGAGGTCTTTCATATTCTCCATTGTAGCATTCTCGCCAAAGTTATGCCACAAGCCTAAGGATACCCTCGGCAACTTTAATCCACTTACTCCACTTTTTGCATAAGGCATATTGCCATATCGTTGTTCTGATGCTTGATACATATTTTCCTCCTAATATTACAACATTAATCGATAGATGTTGGTACAAATCACATTATGATTCATTACATAAGTAAATACCGCTGGCATCGTCACTGCAAGTCCTGCCCCGTGTGCGCAATCATACAATGCTGACAACTCATGTTCAATGTTATGACTGTTCCAATCCTGCCTTCATGAACCATTGTTAAAAGCAATGCCTCTAACAATCGGTCTGTAACCTCTACATCTTTTGTATTGGTAAGGTAACGCTCGTACAGAATGTCGGTGAGTAAAAAGTAAAATTATTCATGTAGTATCCTCCTAATTATATTTCTTTAATATAATCATAACTTTAAAAAAAGCATTCGTAAATATAAATATCCACAATAAATGTATATTTTTTTATTCATATACTCAATAATCCCAAAAAATGCCCCATTACTGTTTTTTCAAACAGAACGAGGCATATTCTTCTCTATTCTTCAATTGAACGTTTTCTGTGTACCACCACAGTTTCTTCCAAGCATGAAAACGCGTCTTCTACATCTTCTTTTTTCATCTTTGGAGTAAATACACTCACCACCGGAACGATAATCAGTCCGGCAACCATTGCAACTGCTCCTGCGTTGATTGGTGATGCGATGAACTTGATAAACATATTCGCCACTGTGATTCCTACTCCACATACAAAGCTTGCCCAGACAGCTGCTTTCGTCACGCCCTTCCAGTATAGACCATACATAAATGGTGCGAGGAATGCGCCTGCAAGTGCGCCCCAGGAGATACCCATCAGCTGCGCAATAAAGGTCGGTGGATCCAACGCAATCACAACGCTGATAACCACAAAGAACACAAGCATAATTCGCATGCATAGAAGTTGCTTCTTCTCATCCATATCTTTGACAATATTTCCTTTAATCATGTCGAGCGTCAAGGTCGAGCTTGAAGTCAATACAAGCGAAGACAACGTTGACATAGATGCGGACAATACCAATACGATGACGATACCAATTAAGATATCCGGCAAGGTCGATAACATGGATGGAATAATTGCATCGTAAATAACGGCTCCGTTTTCTCCGTGTATTGCCGGTGTGTCAAACAGTCTTCCGAATCCGCCGAGGAAATAACAGCCTCCGGATACGACGATTGCAAATATGGTAGAAATAATCGTTCCTGATTTGATAGACTTTTCATCCTTAATCGCATAGAACTTATGTACCATCTGCGGAAGTCCCCATGTTCCAAGCGATGTCAAGAAAACCACTCCCATAAGGTTCGGAAAATCCGGTCCGAAGAAGGACGCAAATACACCCTTTTGTCCCATGGTTAAAGGAACATCACTCTCAATCTCAGCAAGCTTCATAACTGCCTCGTAGAAACCACCCTGTCCATTCAAAACTGCAGCAATTACCGCCACAATACCAAAGAGCATCACGATTCCCTGAATAAAATCATTGATTGCTGTTGCCATGTATCCGCCAAGAACAACATATAATCCGGTCAAAACCGCCATGGCAATAACACACACTGCATACGGAATATCAAATGCCATTCCGAAGAGACGTGACAACCCATTATATACGGATGCTGTATATGGAATTAAAAATATAAATGCAATCGCTGCCGCTACAATGCGAAGTGCATTGGAGTTATAACGTTTTCCAAAGAAGTCCGGCATCGTTGATGCTGACAAATGCTTTGTCATAACTCTGGTTCTTCTTCCTAAGATAACCCACGCAAGAAGGGAGCCAATCACTGCATTTCCAATACCAATCCATGTTGACGAAATACCATATTTATATCCAAATTGTCCTGCGTATCCTACGAACACAACGGCCGAGAAATATGATGTGCCGTAAGCAAACGCTGTAAGCCAAGGACCAACGGCTCTTCCGCCAAGCACGAAATCATTGACATTCGTTGCATGTTTTCTAGAATAAAGACCAACACCAATCATTACTGCAAAGAATACTACTAGGAAACCAATTTTTGTAATCATGTCTTTTCACTCCTGTCTAAAATAATTGTAAACACTTTAATGCTTTAAACTTTTACGCCACAACGCTTTAAAGCGTTAAAGTAATTATATTATACATGAGCATTCCAAAAAATGCAACCCTATTTTTTCATAAAATCCGGATTATCCTCCATAAATTTTTGCAACTGCTCTTCCGGCAAATCTTTTAAAAACTGTTCATAGAACTCCTCGTCACTTCCCATAATCTGCCTTAAAAATCTTTGATGTTTAGTTTCTTCCATGTTGCACCTCCAACGTTCATATTCTACACTTCATAGTTTAGTCTATCTGTGACTGTATTTCAATAGTCAAATTTTGACTTTTCTATAATTTATTTAAAAATTTTAGAAAGGTGCTTTGTTTATGAAAAGATTTGAGAACATACGAAATCTTCGCGAGGACAATGACAAATTGCAGGTGGAATTGGCTGCATATTTGGATGTTAAACAGACAACATATTCGAAGTATGAACTTGGGAAAATCAATATTCCTGTAGAAGTTTTGATTAAACTTGCCGATTACTATGATGTGAGTATCGATTACCTGGTTGGACGCTCGAAAGTGAAAAAATGGGATGCGTAAAGCACCCCATTTTTTTATATTTTCCTAAAAAGAATTTCCTAGAATTTACCTGCATCTGCTGCTTCTTGGATAGAAACTGCAACTGCAACTGTCATACCAACCATTGGGTTGTTACCAGCACCGATTAAGCCCATCATTTCTACGCATCAGTTTATTTTAATGTTAGATACAAGGAAACGAGACTTAAAATAATAGAGTATAACGCCGTTTATTCTCTTTTAATTATCGAATTTTAAACTTTGTATATATAATTCGGCCTATAAGTAGACGTTAAATACGTCACGTTGCTAGTGGGATTCCCTAAACTTATAGCTTTATCAGTCATTATGTCTTGATCAACATACCAACCAACAGAATCCTCAAACGTAATAGATTTTAACGAAGTGCATTCTCCAAACACATATTCGCCTATGTACGTCACACTTGCAGGTATTACAATTTCTTGAATAGAGGTACAACTATAAAACACCCTACCCTCTATAGTTTCCACACTACTGCCTATAGAAATATTAACCAAATTAGAGCAAT
>JAZQSP010000199.1:0-1850 GCA_045630205.1 Faecalimonas sp.
TCCCATGCCGTGTATCCTCTAGCCTCAAATGTAGCTCTAAGTCCACCTGACGGAAATGAAGATGCATCTGATTCACCTTTGATAAGCGCCTTGCCGGAAAACTCTGACAACACTTTTCCGTCCGGCTGTGGTGCAGAAATAAAAGCATCATGCTTTTCTGCCGTTGCACCTGTAAGCGGTTGGAACCAGTGAGAGTAATGTGTAGCACCCTTCTCAATTGCCCACTCTTTCATCTCATTCGCGACTACATCAGCAATCGAACGTTGCAGTTCTTTTCCTTCTTGAATGGTGCGTTGTAATTCTTTATATACTTCCTTCGGCAAACGCTCTTGCATCACCGAATCATTGAACACATTTTCACCAAAAATCTCTGCTACATCCATAAATTCTCTCATACTGTCATCCTTTCATTCTTCAATAAGTAATACTCTTATAAAATACCCTAATTTGTTTACAATTGCAAGAAAAACAAAGAAGGTGGAAAAATTTTTCCACCTTCTGAATCCATCTTATTCTTAAGCTTTGTTGATAGAACCGAATAATTCCATCTTTTCTTTTACAGTTGCTTTGATTGCTTCACAGCCAGGAGCTAATAATTTACGTGGGTCAAATCCTTTTCCTTGTAAATCTTTTCCAGCTTCAATGTATTCACGAGTTGCTGCAGCAAATGATAACTGACATTCTGTGTTAACGTTAATCTTAGCTACACCTAAATCGATTGCTTTTTTGATCATGTCTGCAGGGATACCTGTACCACCATGAAGAACTAATGGCATATCTCCTGTTAACTGTTGGATTGCATCCAATGTTTCAAAGCTAAGTCCAGCCCAGTTTGCAGGATATTTTCCGTGGATATTACCGATACCTGCTGCTAACATATCAATACCTAAATCAGCGATTGCTTTACATTCGTTAGGATCTGCACATTCACCTTTACCGATTACACCGTCTTCTTCTCCACCGATTGCTCCAACTTCTGCTTCCAAAGACATTCCTTTTTCTGCGCAGATTGCAACTAATTCTTTTGTCTTAGCAACGTTTTCTTCGATTGGATAGTGTGAACCATCGAACATGATTGAAGAGAATCCTGCTTCGATACATTTCATACATCCTTCGTAGCTACCGTGGTCTAAGTGAATTGCTACAGGAACTGTGATGTTCATTTCTTCTAACATTCCTTTTACCATACCTACTACTGTTTTAAAACCAGTCATGTATTTTCCTGCACCTTCAGAAACACCTAAGATAACCGGTGAATTGCACTCTTGTGCTGTCTGTAAAATACATTTTGTCCATTCTAAGTTGTTGATATTGAATTGACCAACTGCATAATGACCTGCTTTTGCTTTTTGAAGCATTTCTTTTGCTGATACTAACATAATAAACCCTCCACTTATGTAAAATATTTTAAAAATAAGGGACTGAAAGTTCGCCTTCCGTCCCCCTAGTGACCCGTAGGGGAATCGAACCCCTGATTCCAGCGTGAGAGGCTAGCGTCTTGACCGCTTGACCAACGGGCCTTAACTCGTACTCGTACATTCTAAAACATTTTTCAACAATATACAAGTACAAATTTTATTTTTTTCAAAATATTTTATTTCCCAAACATTGAAACATATCCTTGGATAAAAATATACAGAACAATGAGTGGTAAAATGTAAGTCAGATAAATTTTAACCAATTTATTTTTAGGAAACTTCAGTCCTTTTCCCTCATTTACTTCCTTTAGGAAATTATCCCATCCCCAACCATATCTTGTCACGCAAAATAGCAGATACACAATCGATCCTATCGGCAACAAGTTATTACTGATAATAAAGTCCTCAAATCCATCAATACTCTTACCCAAT
>JAZQSP010000200.1:0-33451 GCA_045630205.1 Faecalimonas sp.
GTACATCTTGTCCAGGTACTTCACAACTTCTTCTAAATTGCCTTTCATATCTATGCCTGTAATTGATAAACTTTAATTTCACCATTCTCTTCCTTGCCGAACAAATACATCTTCTCATCCTTGAAGATAATACCTTCGCCAACCCTTGATGCAATCTCCTTGGCCTCATCTTTACCCTGGGCCTCAACGCACCTAACCTTGTCTTCCTTGGTCTTCCAAACAATCAAACAACTGTCCATAATGCCTAATCAAAACTAATGTTATCAACTATCGCCAACATCTCCAAAATCTCATCATCACCAAATTTCTTTGTCATCTCTGTAAGCAGAAACTCTGTCTCCTTTCTAACCCTTTCCCCAACAATCTCAATCAACTTCTCCTTACCAGATTTTACTGCAATCTCGAACTGCATATCCAGCTCCAATAATTTCTTTATGTAATCCTTCTTGTCCATAACCTTACTGATTTTACCAGCCCAACTGTCTCTTGGTCTCAAACCAAACCCATTCATCGGTCTTGAACTTGAACTCATCAACCCGCTTCAAATGCTTGTAATTCCCCTGCACCGGCTCATAAGTCCGTAAAACATACTCAAAATAATTTCCCTTCTTGGTCTTGTATAACCTTCTGTCGGTCACAATAACCCAATCCAGATAAATCTTACTCTTCACACCATCCCTTGTCACATTAACCGGAATAATTCTCTCCTCGGTAACCTTTACCTTGTCGATTAACTCACTTGTTGCAATATTGTACTTTGCCATAATAAATATTTTTAAGAATTAAACTTCCTTGAAATACTTTCAACCATCATATCTTCAACCTCAGCCTCACTATATTCTCTTCTCATCAAATGAACTAACATTTCCATTTCCGTTGCATCCTTAACTGGATCCAACATCATTAAACATCTAATATACTCTTCTTTTTTCATAACCTTTACTATTTAATGTTACTTAAAATATTTTCCACAACCATATTGATGTTATTTTTCTTCATATTTTTAACATCAAACCTTTTTATGTATTCATCTCCTTTGTACAAATGAATCACCAGAGCAAATACCTTTCCATCCATCACATTTTGTACAACCTTGATTTTGTAACTACAAATAATCAAACCTTCCTGTACACCACCATAATTTATATGGTCATAAAACCACTTCAAATATCCTTTTATAACTCTAAACATAATATACTAATTAAATCGCATAAAACATATAATACTCATCACTGCCATTCATATCCACCCGGAACAACTTGGATGTATAATGCTTCACTTCCACCACATTCTCCACTTCACCTTTATGGTCTTCGACAAACTTCTTGAAAGCAGTCTCAACCACCTTGGTCGTATCGCCCAACCTGGCATAAGAAATCCTGTCCAGTCTCTTGGTCTCAGAAAAATCTCCGGTCTCTTTGTTAACCTTGGAAACAAATGTACTGAAATAATGTCTCATAATTGTAATTTTTATTTGTTAATAATGTTATTTCCTTTTCTCACTACAAATATAATACTTTTTTTTGGATATTCCAAATTTTTTTCAACTTTTTTTGCAACTTTTTTCATCATCTCTTTCTTACACTACAAATATAATGTATTTTTCTGGATATTCCAAATTTTTCTGCAACTTTTTTTTCGTTCGCAATCGCCGCCGCAAAAAATGTGGCGATGATATTATCACAACATCACCGCCACTGGAACTACAAAAAAGAAACTATTTATATAATGAACTCTGAAATGATATGAATGGTCAAATCTTGAACTTGAAATAAACCTTCAACACTATAAATATAACAAACAATCCAATCAATCCCCAAAATAATCCGTTTATCCACTTGTAATAATCCGGAATGTACTTAACTGGAACTTCTACCTCAACCGGAACCTCCTTCTCCACTTCCACTCTCTTCTCAATCTCCTTGTAAACAATCTCCTTCTCAATCTTTATGTCCTTGTTGGTCAATGAATGATGCAGTCTTCCTGTACTGTCAATCTTTGCATCCGAAACACTCCATTTGGTCTCCAAATGTGAACTGTCCTGGGCAACCACATACACCGTCTCACCAGGTATCTCCACACTCACTGTATCCTTAACCAATTTCTCCACATAAACACTGTCTGTTTTTGTCTCTACGGGCACATATTGTACTTTCCTACATATACCACATCCCACTACCAGAAACATCATTAAAACAAAAATAAACCTTCTCATAAATCCCCCCTTTTTCTTCTAATCGCCTGGGCCAACTCACTCATATTGTCATCCGCCGGCATATTCCTGTCGTTGTCATCACTGTACAACTTGAAACTCTTCTTGTGCCTGTGAATGGCTTGGTGCTCCCAACTGTGAATCATCACACAACAATCTGCCTCCTTCTCACCGCCATAACCGGCATAAGTATATCTCTGATGATGGCATACACCTGGATTCTCTTCTGTGAACTCATCCCCACAAATGGGGCAAATGTTGTTTTGTCTCGCCCTTACAATCTCCCTTACTTCCTTGAACTGTTTTGATCTCAAATATTTGGTATATGCCCTGGCCCTCTCACTTCTCAATTTACTCTTTGATGGAGCTGCCTTCTCACTTGTATCACTACGAACTACTTCTTTCTTTACCTTTACCATAAATTAAAAATAACAATACTACTTTATTATATCAAAACACTTCATCCTCTGTTTTCCATCCTTTCCAATCCAGCAGAAATGCAACCAGGTCGTATTACCACTCTTCTCAAATAACAACTCGTCAAACTTCATCTGATGGTCAATCATCCATTGGAAAATGAAATCCGCCAACTTCCTTACCATCTTCATACCACCTTTCACCTGTAAATCCGCACAAAATCCATACTGATGGCCGCTGTTTTTGGCACCACCCACCTTCTCATTCAACTCCTTACATCTGTATCCACTACTCACATTGATGGCACTCCCCCAATCTTCCCTGATGGGATCCAACACCGTCTCTATGAACAACACCAGATTATTCTTTATCTCTTCTGATGGTGAATTATCAATACCGTACTTTTTCGCGGTCGCACTTCGCACCATTTCGTCAATACTGAAATACTTCATAATACACTCTCCTTTGAAAAGAAAAGATGATGATTATTCATCACCATCCTCTCCATCCTCATCTTTATTTGTTATTGTCACACTCGTATTGTTATGCTGGAATGTGGCATCCACTCCTTTGTCAATTGCCTTTATTATCGCCCCAAGCGCTATTACACCATCCAACTCTCCAACCGCGGCCAAAACACTGTTATCCACAACACCCATCGGCGGTAAAACAAATGATGCAATAATCAACAATAATCCGGCAATGGCAAACGTCCAGAAAAATACATTGTCTCTTAAACAATTATTCCAAAAATTCCTCATAACAATATCTTATGATTTATTTTACTCTTCTGTAATAACCACATCCTGAGAAAACTTCAAATACATATATCTTGGAATGTTGGAAATCACATTATTGTCATCGGTCATATTATCCGGCCATTCTGTCCAGGTACTTCCATCTACACTGTATGATAATGTACAATCAATTGGATCGGTCTCTCCACCACCTGTACTCACATCAATCAAACTTGCAGCACTATATACTCCGAAATTTAAGTCATCCAATGTCTGATAAACCGTATCACCAACTTTTACAACCTCATCTTCCGGAACCCAATCATATCCGCCCATTGTATATCCGAACACCGTCCTACCACCATCGAATGTACCTTCCATCTCGTTATATGTATTACCACCGGTACTTCCTTGATTCCCATTGAAATACAAATCAACCTGAGCCGTCTCTGAATATGTGCGTACATTAAATGCATATGCATATGAATCATTTCCATCAATCAACCAATCATCCATCTTAAAATCATCATCACCATAATAACCTTCAATGTTGCCATTTGAATTTAATATCAATGCTGTATGATTTATGAAACAATGAACACCTGTTGGAACTTCATCAAAACTTGGCTTTCCTTGTCCATCCCAAACACATATGGAATCCTTCCATCTATCAAAATCACTTTCTTGCGGCAATGTATTCCAAGCCACATAATATACTGTACTTCCGTCTCCACCCCACCTGGAATAATGCCATAATGTCGTCTCTGTATATTCTCCTTCATATGTGGATAAACCATTATAATAATATACACATCCATCATTGGCGCTGAAACAATTGTTACCAGATTCGGCCGGAACCCAATTCCCCTCACCATCAAGCTGAACATAACCATAACCAACTACATAATCGAGTTTATAATTTGGAACAACAACACCTTTAACATTATATGTAATCGGCGATGTTGCTGGCCTCACCTGAACACCGATAAGATTTGCATTAACCTGCGTCGCTGTATTTGCCTTTATATCTCTTGTTACCATAATTATTAAATTTATTTATTTTCTTTATTAAACATCCAAAACCCAACTGTATGTGACGGTATCACCGGAGCGTACGGCCTTCAAACTGTATGTACCATTTGATGCAGGAACTTCTGGCGTATCATATATATATTGATATGATGAACACATCGCACCATTTTTATAATACCACAACCTGTCTGTTGCACCAATATAATTTGAACTTGTTACGAATAATGTATCTCCCAATATCCACTCATCAGGATTCTGAGGATCTACTTTTGATAAATCAACAATGAATACACTTCCGCCATTCATAATGTAAAAAAGCTCATTGAAATATGAATACAATTGGGAACCCGCATTAACAAAACCAATCTTGTCCAATGTACAATTCACCTTGTCATACTTGTACAAATGCCAATCATTATCATTATATGCATAAACCTCTCCATTCTTATAACCAAATCTATAATAAGTATCCCATATGTTATTTACCAATGGATCGGAAACCCAACTCCATACACCTCCGGTCTCTTCTAACTTCCACTCATTTCCGCTTCTGAAATCATCGCCGTCGAACCAAACATTACCGCCAACACTATCTGATGAACAAATTAAATCCCATCTTGTATTTGCATCATTCCACATATATGTATTATACCTATCTGTAACATAAGCAATAACAATTGTCATCGTCGGGCTATTATATACCTGATCTCCACTGAACTCCAATCCAAAAGAAACTGGAATCAATGTACTTGTACCATCAAACTCATACCAATCACTTCCACTCTTCTTGAACATCCTGTTGGTATATGTATTGAAATTGTAATACTTTGCTGAATCACCATCAACATAACCTAAATTATCTCCATCCATACCATATGGTATATATGTACTATTAACAATGGTCTGATCTACTGTGGCAATCTGTTTTGAACCATTTTTTATAACTGTCTCATTTGAATTACCACCTATAAAAGTAATACGTCCACCCACAATTGTCATATCATATGTGCCGGCGGAAATCATCATATTTTTACTCTCAGTATAAACATTCTCAACAAACAAAGTGCTTGTAATAACTTGTCCATTAAATGTTTTATAACCTGATATTTTTTGATTTGATGTTAAATCAACTGCAACATTTGACATTTTTGTCCAGGATGTACTACTAAATTCTTGGCCTAAATTCATACAATACATACTTCCATAAAAAAATGAAAACACAATATTATCTGAAACTAATGCATCATAATTATAAATTGGATATGGTAAACTTTTAACATTTTCCCAAACACCGGATGATTTATCATACATATATACTTGGTACATATTTAAGATGTACAAATCACCATCTTTTGTCGATTTGTAATCGGTATCACTTACGCCAAATGATGGCATATTGAAATAAACACCGGTAACTTCGGCCACATCAATATGGTCTTCATACTCCGTTACTTCAAATGTCAAACCATTATATACTCCCAAAATATGTCCATCATATTTGAACAAATTAAGATAAACACTATTTCCACCATATATAAATGTACTATTTAATGGATATGTATCAAACACCTGTGTACTCTCATTGAACTTATATGCATAACTACCTAAAACCCAAACACCATATTCTCCATAAAAAATATTTTGTAATGTACCAGTTTTATATATCTCACCAGGAAGCGGAACCTGAACCGGTCCAATGGTACCATTCTCTAAATCCAACTCATTTCCATTCCAATACAATCTTCCTGATTTGTCTCCAAAAAATGCAGGTCCAGTCCACATTCCATCAAAATGATTTACCATATCAAACTGATATGATTCTCTATTTAACTTGTATAAATCACCATTATATGTAACATACAAATCATCCCAAAAAACCGAACTTCCTGCATCTCCATAAATTTCTGCTGGCCAAACAATAATACTCTGATTATATTTCTTAAATGTCTTGGTATATAATGCGCCTTCACTTGAATTAACCAATGTATCCAATGCAGCCTGCTCTTCCGGCGTCACCGAACCACCACCGGAAACATTTACATTTACCGGGCTATAACCATCCACTCCTGATGGCGCTCTATATGTGCCATTCTCCGTAACATTCAATGTCCTGATAACGGCCTCACCGCCGCCACCCTGTCCTGGGGCAAAATCAATATTCGCTAAATTTATATTCATAACCTTAACCTTTATTAAAAATATATATTATCTTTTTTTTGTTTTATTGATTATCATCAGCAATGATATGATCCTCCCATTCACTCCATCCTGGGGCGGTCTTATATGCCTGTAATGAATCAGCAGGTACCCTTATCTTAAAACCACCACTGCAATCATCAAACTGATGATAATTTTGGTCATCACTTAATGCCAATGTCGGCGGCGTTGTCGGATGAACGATGATGTTAAAAAGATTTAAGCATCCCCTAAATGCACCAGGTCCAATATCTGTTGTCCGTCCAGGTATCGTTATCGTACTCAATGCTGTACAATCTCCAAATGTACCACCATAAAAATCACCTATAACAGTACAACCTGTCGATAACCTGAATGGTGAAACCAATGCATAACACTGTGTAAATGCAAAACCCTTTACCACCGTAACATTATTCTGCATAATACATTTCTGCAATCCTGTATTACCAAAACAATTTTGGCTGATCTCGGTAACACTATCAGGTAAATAAATCTCCTTCAAACTCAATTTATTTGCAAATGAATTATATCCTGTCCTCAACACCGGTCCGTCAAACGTCAAAATACAATATTTACCTGAACTATGTACTGTATTTGAAATCAGATTTGCCCCGAAATCATTTACATTTGTAATCTGATCTATAACATTACCTGTATATGTTACATAATAAATCTCATTATTTGCCGGCGTCGGAACTCCTGTCTGCACCGTTATCGTACCTCCACTGAAATCACCTGTAATGTTATACACTCCATCATTTATATATGTCCTTGATAAACTTGTCGATGGATGAACACTTATTGTTACTGTACCTCCATTGAACTCACCTGTAATGGTCTTCGTACCATTGGTCGTATATGTCCTGGATAACGTATTTGATGGATGTACATCAACACTCAATGCAACACTACTGAATACACTTCCTGGCGTCGGTGAATAACTGTAACTACCATTACTTGTTATTGTCTCACTCAATGTCTCCTCCGGCTTTGCTGCGGAAACCGCAACCGTAATATCAGCGCCATTCCACTCACCGGTATAATGATAACTGCCATTACTTGTTATACTTTCAACCAAACTTGTACTCGGATGAACACTAATTGATAAATCAACACTACCGTAATATACATTCGGTCTTCCTGTCTCACTATAATACCGTCCATTTGATGTAATTGTATCTACCAAAGTCTCTATTGTCGGCTCAGGAACCGCAACTGTAATGTCTGCGCCGGCGTAATCATCCTCATAATGATAACTGCCATTACTTGTTATACTCTCAACCAATCTCTCCGATGGATGTACATCCACTTCAATCTCCGCAAAATCATATACATAACTAAATCCTGGCGGCGTATAATGAAACTCTCCATTCTCCGTTATTGTATCAGGAATCAAATGTCTCTCTTCCTTTACCGGAACTGAAACATTTATATATGCGGAATCTATATATTTGTCTCCCGGAGCAGAATACTCATAAGTACCATTTGATGTAATCGTACGATTTATGTCTTCCGCCTGTACCGTAATCTCAATCTCCACTCCACTCAAACCATCGGCGCCTGCTGCCTCAATGTCACTCGGCGTCACAAAAACACCACCAGTCGTCTTGTCAATTTCCTGATAACCTCTCCATAACTTCAAAACCGGGCCTGGTACCGCAACGGTAATCGCCGCATCTCCATATACCCTTCCTTCTTCCGGCGTATAACTATAACTGCCATTGGATGTAATGGTCTCAACCAAACTGTCTTCCGGCTTCTGCCCATCAACATCTACCGTAATATCAATCTCATCCACCGGTCTTCCATCAGGTACAAAATGATAATGCCCATTATTACTGATATTTACACTGAAACTGTCAAATATATTACCTTCACTGGGATCCACACAATCACTAACCGGCACCTGGATCGCCAACACCACATAAACACCGGCACAACTGGCGGTAAACCTTTGGTCAAATGTCTGGAATCTGTCAATGATATTCACTTCAACATCCGGCCACCATACTTCCCTGATGGATGCGATGATATTATTGATGATGTTAATGCCCGTACTGAAAATATCATCCCTGTTACTCTCGTCATAAGTCAATCTGTCCACATATCCCAAATGGAATGTATATGTATTCCAGTCCTGCTCACTAATCCTGTCTCTCAATCCATCCCTGTCCTGGATAACAACCGCACTGTACACCGTATCTTCCCTGTTAAGATCAATGAACTGCCTAACCACTGTATTCACATTTGGCTGGGCCAACGCTGTATCCTTTATTAAATTGATTATCTGTAAAAATGTCATAACTAAATATTTTTATCTTCTGTATCTGCAACATCTCCTGTACAATCCTCTTCCTCTTACTCCGCCTAACCACAATCCTGTCGTCGCCGAACTGAACAAATTGGCCTTCATCATCCTGCAATCGCACTCCCTCAACTCCGGATATGCCGCCCTGTTATTCAATACATAATTTTGCAGCTGATGGCATAAGTAATCCGCCTTCTTCTGATAAAAACTCTGCAACCTGAAACTGTCATCCATATCCAATGGATCCATCTTCTCGTCTGAAACCTGCTCCAATCCGGCGTTGTCAATCTTTACTGCGGTCAACATACATACGTTCGCAATCGCCGTATATGCCAAAAAATACTGGCACTTCATCAACAACTGCTTGTACATCTCATATCCTTCCCTGTCAATGTCTCCCGTATCAACCAACTCTTCCAACCTGTTAACCAGAGCATCACCCAATACACCTCTCAATCCCTCATTCTGGGCCTCCCAAATGGCGGGCTCAATCAACTTTCCAGAAATGTTGTCTGAAATGTTGCTGATATTCTTGATGAAATTCGCTGAAACTAACAATATCTTCTCCATATTATTCTTCTACTTTTTCTTCTTTTTTATCATCCAATGTGAACGGTACAATCTCTATATCCTTGTCTGTAATGGTCTTTATCACCCTCACCAGGATGTTTTGTATCGGCCGAACGGCGGTCCTGTTATACAACTTGAACGCCTCCATATACTCCTCATTACTGAATCCTGTTGCCGTCGGCAAACCGAACAAATTTGGCGTCGCCCTGAATGCTGTAAACAACTCATTCTTTGTCCTTTCAATCAAACTCTTGTACTTCTCACCGGCATCTTCTGTCTCCAATTTACTCAACTCCGCCGAATGGTCTCTATCATTGGCAAAATTGATAACAATCCTGCCACCATTACCACTTCCGGAAAACTTCTCTATGATATTTTCTTCAATCTCGTCCGCCTCGGTCTCTGATGGAATACCGTTATTCATACTGATAAGATAACTGGCGCTGAAACCATTAAGAATACTGTTAAGATGGTACTGATTCACCTGCCTTTCAATCTCAGCCGCCTTCACTGAAGCAGCCCATTTCGGTAATGGATAACAATCTGTACTGTTGTTGGTATAAACAAATATACTATTCGCATCCTTCGCATTCGCATCAAACTTCGGATAAACCGTATATTTCACTCTACCAATACTCTTTTCCCAATCCCTGCTGTAATAAAACTCCCTGCGGTCCTCGGAAAATCTCAATCTCTCCAATGGAATGAAATACATACCGCCAATTCCACCGGAATTATTCCTTACAACATTGATGGCGAAACCACCATACTTCAAATAATCCCTGGATAAATCCCTGCATAAGTCTTCAATGGTATCACCTTTATCATTTACCTGTACATCAAACACCAGGTCATCGATATGAACACCATCACCTACCACAAAATCAACCGTACCTTCAATAATACTTCTCAATGTGGCAACATCCTTGAACAAACTATTGATGTACTGAGGATAATCATTGTTTTCTCCCCATAAGATAAATCCTTTCTTACTGTCCACTTCAATGGGCAACACAATATTGCACTCCAATACCGGATCAATCGCCCTGAACATCATCTTTTTTTCTTCCATATTCAAATCTTTATTATCCTTCATAACTCTTGAATGAAATTTCTTCATCATATATCTTCTTAACCATATCCTTTCCCACTCTCAACAATCCCCTGTTACCGTCAATCACATACTCATACTCGCCAACCGGAATGTCTGTGAAAAGATGATTAAAAATGTAAAACAAATCACTATCACCAGTATCTTCAAACGTAATGATGTAATCCTTCTTGGTCTCCGTATTCTTCAAATACACCTTACCAGTCCTTTTTGTTAAATTATTTGGTAATTTCACCTGAACTTCCTCAGAAATGTTATCAATTATAACCATAATTGTATCCTTTTTCTATAAAATATAACTAAAACTGATTTTATTTGTTTTGAACAAAAAAAAGATGAACATTTCTGTCCATCTTTTTCTCTCTCATCTGATGAAGATTAAGCAACCAATGCATCTACAATGGTCGGATCTACTTCATAAGGATATGAAGAACTGTAATCGGTCAATGTAATGGTATATCTGTTGCCATCTGTCCTGTTAACACCAGTCTCGGCGGTGCCGGCGGTCGCTGAAACGAACTCTTCATAACCTAAGAACCAATATTTACCATTTGCATCCTTAACGATAACTCTCAATTCGCCCAAACTCAACTTGGCAATCTCCATCCTCTTCACCGTCTCCTGCTTTGCAAATACCAGAGCCAAATCACTCTGTACAAAATTAACACCTGCTGTTGGATCCACATTCAATGTACTTGTCAATGAAGATGTATTCTTCTTGAACAAATACTTATAAAACTTCTTTCCAGTCTCCATTGTAATGGTATCAATCATATTTGATGTTGCATCAACCTCAATCGCTGTAACATCATCATAATTGGCAATGAAAACCTCTCGAATACCACCGACGTTGGTCTCGCAAGCAGCAGCAATTCCATTTAATGTCTGTGAACAAGCCATATATATTATTAAATTATTTTATTTATTGTTAAAAATTTGGGGCGGGGGTCATCTATCCGCCCCTTGATGATAAAAATATTTATTAAGCCTCCTCTCCGAGCACAATCTCATTGGGGTAAGCCACCTGTGCAGCGATGGCGAAATAAACTGCCAATCTGAACTCTCTGTTATCCTTTGAATACCAGAAATCAAATGTATCCTTGTCGTCTTCTGCACCAACACCATAAAAGAAATTGGAAAGCCTACCAGCAACAATCTTGTCTTCGCCATTAAGTCCATTAACTGCAATCACTCTGATGGCGGTACCAGGAAGCCTGTATTCACCATTCTTGTAATCTGGGTCAAAATGGTACAAATTTGCAGCAACCAGGTCCTGAATGAAACTTCTATAAGTATCTTCGCCAACAAAAATAACTGTATCATCTTTTTCAACGATGGAAGCAGGAATCTTGTTATAAACTGCCTTAATCTTGTTGTATGCGCTGGTACCGTTGCTCCAGGTCGCTGAAATAACACCTGAACCTACTGCACTGAGGATGGTCAAATAACCATCTGGCTCAATATCGCCACCTGCATTCTGAGAATCACCAGTCCAAATCAACTTCTCGATGGCCTCGTTAATGCTGTTGGCAATCTCTTCCATAAACTTCTCTTCGAATGGAAGCTGCTCTCTACCAGCAGCCAACTTAACCTCATAAGAAGCCCACTTCTTCAAAAGATCCTTGTCGCAAAACGCCTGATTAACTTTAAGGAATGTTGGCTTCAAAAGTCTCTGTGAAAGAGCTACGCCGTCGGTCTCATCCCATCCGCACTGTGAACCATCCCCAAATTCCACCTGTGCTGAAACCAAATTAAGAGCTGTATCCTGTTTTACACCAGTCTCCAACTGAACCAATTCAATGGTCTTACCTCTGAGGAAACTCTTCGCAATCAATGGAAGCCTCTTTTCCTCAACATAATTGCTAAGTGCTGTTACATCTAATGCCATAATATCTTAAATTATTTTATTTATTGTCTTTTCTTTATAATATATATTCGAAACTCTTTATTTAATTTTTGTTAAGAGCTGCTGCAATTGCAATCCTCTTGTCCAATTTCTTGTCCCCTGAACTCTTGGTCTTGGTAACCTTCTCGAACTCATCAACTACCGGCTCAGCAGCAGGTGCTGTTGCAATCTCCACCAATTTGGTCTCCAACTCTGCAACCTTTGCTTCCAGGTCTGCAATCCTCTTCTCCAACTCTGCGGTCTTGTCTTCCTTTGGCTCTTCTGCCGGGGTCTCTTCCTTCACTTCTTCTTCAACCTTCACTTCTTCTGCTGGGGCATCTTCCATATCTTCCTTCTTCTCTTCTTGAACTTCTTCATTGGTCTCTTCCTCAGCTGGGGTCTCTGCTGCCTTACTCTCAATCTCAACAACAACTCCACCTTCTACCTTGATGATGTTTTCATCTGAAACATATTCACCATCTTCTGCTGGAACTTTATTACCGGCCTCATCTTCAACAAATACCTTGTATCCAACTGCCAACTCACTGTCTTCTTCCCAATACAATTCCGCCTTGTCTGTACTGAGATTATTGAACTCCATAAGCAATCTTTTCAATGCTTCCTTAATCTTACTTGCCATATTCTTTTTACTTTTTATTTTATTGAAATTTTGAATATCAAACCAGGTCTCCATACTAACTCCACCAAACTTTCCATCCAAACAATCCTGCCACAACTGATCATCTGTTATATGGTAAATACCGAACAAACTACCTTCTGCCGCATCCTCAAATCCCTTTGGTGAAATACCTTTCTCACTGTCTTTGATGAACACTTCCTGCAACTGAATACCTTCAATCAACTTCCCGTTATGGTCCAAACTAATACACTGCTGGAAACCATCCTTCATCAACTTCTGGCATAACTTCTTTGCAGTCTCCTTGTTAAACAAAATATAATACGGATTCCCATCCGCCAATCTCAATATCGGATAATCTGTCCTTACAATACAACTGATGATGTTGTGCTGCATCTCATCCTGCATACTGAAATTTACCATCTCCTTGTCGAAACAATACATCGGCAACTCCATCGCCGGGTCATCCACCAATGAAATCGTTGTAATGGTACAATCTTCTGCATCTACATTGGCCAAAAAAATGGGCCTGTTATTAAATGTCTTCATACTACTATAATATATAATTTTTTTAATTTCAATTAAAATGTACTCTCATTCTCCCTCACCTGTACTCTCTTACCTGCCTCTGTAATATCACTTTCAACAACATAAACTCTCTGATCCTTCTGTCCCTCGTTAACTGCATTCGCCAAATTAACCGTCTCACTCTCACCAGTCACATTGGTACTGTAATTGGGCGTATATTCCAGAGCAGCAGCAGATGGGGTCGCCACCGGAACATCACCAGATATGGATCCTCCGCCATCAAATGTCGTCTGTTTAATCTTGGCAATCTGTAATGCTGTTGTCGTAATAACCAATGCACTATTCACCGCCGCCATAATCGGTCCGGCAATCGGTCCCAAACTCATCGCGGTCGCAACCGCCATCGCAACACCGGCCAATCCATTGATAACCGCAGCGGCAATCTGCATCTTCTTTGTATTCTCGAACTCCTTCTTTCCTTCCTCCTCGGTAATCTTACCATTCTTCACTCTCTGCTTGATGGAATCCTGCCAAATCTCTGCAACATTACTCATCAACTCGCCAATACTCTGGGCAACATTACTATATGTATTAACCAAATCCTGGGCCTGGGCAATCTGAACTTCCTTCAAATTGTTGCTGTTTTCCTCCAACTGGGCGTTTATCTCCATTATCTTGTTGGCATACTCCTGTCTCTTCTCCTCGGATAAGTCATCCAGTCCCATCAACTCTTCGTAAATCGCCTTCGTACCTTCCAGTCTGTCCTTCTCAATTTGAAGAATCTTCTCCTTCTTCTCAAACTCATTCTGTATGGTCTTGTCTGCAATCTCCCTTTCCAGAGCGGCGTCTTCGTTTATGTCCTTAATCTTGCCTTCACCTGAACCCGCCTTGGCCTCTGCCACCTTCTGGGCATATTCCTTGGTCAAATTGATGGTATCAACATTGTTGGCCTCCAACAACTTCTTCTCTTCATCATACTTCTTTTTAAGGATGGCCAACTGTCTGTCCAATGTCCCCATAAGAGCCTGCTCCGCCCTCTCGTTTATCTCATTGGCCTTATCCAGTCCGGTCTTTGCGATAATCTCCTGCTTCTTGGCCTCATACTCCGCCACCAACTGGGTCGTATCCTTTTCATACTTGATTAAAAGAGCCTTCTCCTCTTCGAACTTCCTTCTCAATATCTCCAACTCCCTGTCCCTGGCGGATAACTGTGCCAACTCGGCCCTGTCCTGGATCTCGGCCACCTTCTTCAACTCCTCTTCCTTCAACTTGGCCTCCTCCTCTGCAATCTTCTTCAACTCATCCAGTCTGGCCTTCTCAGCTGCTGATAACTCCTTACCAGCCTTCATCTTTTCCTTCAACAAACTCTTTTCCTTCTCGAAATGCTCCCTTTTCACATTGTACAACTTGGCCTCCGCCGCTGCCAACTCATCATTTATCTGGGCGCTGTTGTCGGTCAATTCACTTCTCCTTTTAAGAATGTCATACTCTTCCTGGGCCAATGCCAACTTTTGGTCGTTAATACCTTTCTCCTTGGCAATCGCCTGCTCCAAAAACTTCTGTCTCTCCTTGGCGTTGTACTTCTCCTTGTCCGCCGCCTTCTCCCTCAACTCGGCAATCTCCATATCCGCCTTGGCCTCATCCACCTGGAACTTCCTTTTCTTCTGGGTCATCTCGATCTCCCTGTTGGTCAAATCCTGGGTCACCTTTATGGCATCCTTCTGGGCCTGGATATTCTTCTGGAATACCGCCAACTTCTCATCAGAAACAATTCCCAATGTATTCAACAACTTCATCATCCACTCTCCGGCCTTCTGTAATGCATTTACCAGAGCAGGAATGGCGGTCTCCGCAATCTTACCGACAATCTTGGCAAATCCTGTGAAGATGTTATTGATAACATTCATAACCGGCTGCAAAGCAGCAAACGCCCTCTTCAAACTGTTGCTGGCCTCTTCACTTTGGTCAAATCCCTTTTTAAGAGCCTTGATGGCAACCACAATGGCCATAATCACCGCACCAACCGGATTTGCAATCAATGTCTTGAATGCGTTGCCCAATGCGATAACACCATTCTTCGCAACCGCCAATGGATTCCCCAATGCCTCAATCTCCTTTGATATTCCTGCCAATCCCTTGGTAAATGCAGCCTCATAATTTCCAACATTTCGCTGGAAATTTCCGATGGATGCATCCATCCCCTTCAACTCATTGTTGATCTCGTTTATCTGTTTTGCCAATACCTTCCTCTCGGCCTCATCATTGGTCGCCTTGAATGCCTTCTTCAACTCACTCATCTTCTTACTGAGAGCGTTATAACTGCCCTCAGCATCCTTCAAATGAGCGCCTGTGGCCTTCATCGCCTTGTTTAACTTGTCCTGAACCTTGTCAATCTCTTCTACTCTCTCTGTATATTCTTCACTTGTCTCGTCCAGGTCAATCAAACTTGCCCTCAATCTGTCTATGTACTTCTTGGCATCTCCCAAACTCTTGAATGAATAACCGGCGGAAACCACCTCATCCCTCAAATCATCCAATGAATCGAGCGCACCAGAAACATCAACCTCTATAACCTTCTTAATCTCTTCTGCCATATAAAAGAAACCTTTCTATTTGTATAAAAATATATTAAAACAACCAACCGTTTTTGATTAAGATATGTAATTGTTTATGTTATTCACCTTAATGAATGTACCCTTACAATACTTGGTCTCCATATTCCAGTCCGTCACCTTCGATAAGATCCAGATGCAATTGTCATAATAATAAAACTCCCTGAATACCTCATCTATATTGTACAGGAAACAATAACACTCCATCACTCTCGTATTGATGGAATACACATCTGCAATATACTTTCTCCAATACTCGTTGTATATGCCTATATTCGGCCTATAAGAGCAGGTCGGTACATACATCTCCCTGGAAACACCGAAATCCAATGTATCCGATAACTCATAAGTATAACCAACTGTCCTGTCTGTCACATTGAAATACTGTATCGCGGCGTCCACCGTCGTCAACTTGTCCGCCATTCCCATCTCCGTCAAATCATAAATCACCAGATAATAAGTCTCATAAGAAACACCACTGGCCAAATCATAAGTCGATAATGCGGTAATCTGATTTAACCTTGTATTCGGGGTCTCCACAATACTGGCAACCAACTGGGCGTTTTCGCTGTACTGCAAATCCCTACTGTCAATCTTGGTACTGCCAACAATGTCCGGATATGCATAACTATTACCAGATTTGATGGTCGATGCGGATGATGTTTTCACTGAAGCGGCGATGAAATACCTATGATTTTCATCAATTGTATTATTGGTGAAATAAGAATACTGTCTTCCAGATGATGCACTGATGGCGGTCACATAATTGGCGTTATACTTCAATACTGAAACACTACTTGTACCGTCAATGGTATAACCGGTAAATCCAACAACATAAAATCCAGGAACATTTCCATAATCCATAAGATAACCGTAACTTCCCCTTGCAAACTGCGGCAACCTGTTAATCACCTTTATGTAATTATAACCATAACCATCTGCCGGGGCCGGGCAATCATAATATGCATTCTTTCCCAATACATCCTTCAACAACCAGTAATCATCACTCAAAAGATAATTAACCTTGGTCGCATCAATACTATAATCACTGTATGTATCCTGATTCCAATAAGTCCTGTCTGCCGTCTTGGTCAATCTTCCATAATTCACCTGTCTGAAACCTGTGAACTTCACCAGTACATCCTTACCGTCCACTCCCTTGTTGTCATCCGAATGGAACTGTACCTTCGGAAAACCATCCTGCCATACATTCTCTCTCAATCCTGCCCACCATACATTCATAAACTGATAACCGGATGTGGAAATGTTATATATGGCACTGCTGTTGTAATTCTGCCACCAGCTTCCCATCTTCATCTCACCGTCAATGGTCTTCACCTCACCAGTCTGCCTGTATGTATCCACATCAAACAACTTGTATGTTGGTCTGTTGGCATCATCTGTCAACGGTCCAGGATATGCGAACAAAACATTATTTGAAACACCGAACGGGTACCTATAATAAGCACTTTGGTCAATACTGTCCACCGCCTGCCTGAACACATTGTTATCTATGTATGGGGCGGTGCTGGCATCAAACCTGTATCCTGTATTCACCTTCTTACTGCCATACTGAATACCATAAGTATCCTTGAACTTTTTGTAAAACTGGCCGTCGCCTTCGCCGTAATCAAATGTATAACTGGCCTTGTCAAATGATAATGGAACAATCTTCACATCCTTGGATAAATCAATCTCCAAATTGCTGGCCTTGCCCCCATCGAAGAAATTCGGCAACCTTGTCAATACCAACTTCTTGGTGAAGAAATCCACATCCAGATAAATACCATAAGTCTTGCAATAACTGATAAGATAAGATGCAGGTGAAGATGTATTACTCAACAACTTTCTCTTGGTGAATACCGTACCAGTCTCCACATCCGGGTCAATCTCATACAACATACTCAATGTAATCCAGGTACTCCTGAAACTGTAATCGCTGAAAAATGGATCACTCATATCCAACTCATAACCGAACTTGTCCTGGATGTAATTGCCTATGGCCTCGAACACCTTCTTGATATTGATAACCGGGCGGAGCAGATAACTCCTCAGGTCCCTGGCCTCCAATGCACTCATCTCCTTCTTCAAATCCAACAGTCCATAATGGTCATCCGGATCCATCCTGGAAACCATTGTATCAATCGTACCATATGTCACACCGCCATCAGTTATACTGGATGGAAAATTATTTGCATCATACAATGTATCCTTCCAATAAACCGATGCAGTCCTGTCAACCGAACACCACATACTCTTCGGATCAAAGAAATTGGCGGATGGTACACCATCATAAGAAACCATAAAATTGATGGTATCAAATATCTTGTATTCATCACCTTCCGTCTCCTGATCACCATCCAGTCTCTTCCAAGCGGTCTCAATCAACTCCTTGTTAATGGTAAATCCATTGAAATCATAATCCAGGTCCGCCAATGTCAATGGGGTCACTTCATCTGTCTCTTCATCAATGTTATAACTCAAACCATATAACAAATTTCCCAACTCGCCATACAATGTAATCTCATAAGTATATTCATCTCCATTGTATATGATATTATTCAACTTAACATATCCCTGCTCAACCAAATTGCCATCCTTCAACAATAAGAACGGCTCTCTCTGCGCCGGCGAAAAATCTCCCCAATTCTCCTTTACACACTTGTCCAACTTCCACAACTGTGAAAAGATGTAATTATTACCTGATGTACCAGGTAATTTGATGGTCTTGGTGAAACTATTCCTTACAATGGTCGGATTTGTATAATCCGTCCTTTGTCTCTGGAACAACATTGAAATGCCACTGTCCGGCAAAGTAACCGGGTTACTACCTATCAATAAATCTATCATATCTTAATATTTTACTTTTTCTGTACTGCACTTCTCGAATGTAATGGTATAATTAACCAGTCTCTTTCCATTCCTGAACTTCTTGTACTCTACCGATGTATTTGTCAATCTCACTGGTACCAATCCAATTTTCGGATCTGTATCATACTTGTCATCAACTTTATTGAAATCCTGGAAATATACTTTTGGTGAAGATAAAAGATGGAATGCCAATCTCTCTGATTCCTCATCACTCAACCATCCAGTATGGGCCTCGAATGTCTGATTTATATTAACATCTTCCGTATGTTTTTCATCTACGAAATAACCGTATGTATTCAAAACATAACTTCCACTGTACTCTCCCTTCGTCCTGAAATTCAACTTTGAATAATTATCCGTCATACTCACATTTCCTTCAATCAGGAAACTGTCCCAACCGCCATATCTATTCCTGTATATGAACGCACCAGGTCCACAATGGGTCATATCATAAGTAAACAACACCTGATTATCCTGCTTGTACACCAATTTCTTGGTATCATAAAACCTGTCATATCTCATTACAAATGGTGCATCCGGCGTCGAGAATGTATATGTATTAACATTTCCATTTTTCTCAGTCTCCTCAATACTGAACGTTGCAGCGTCATCATAATAAATGCAGAATGGCATAAACATATCTTCCCTTCCCTTACCGTTGATGGGATCATTCAATGTCCTTGTATAATCATACCTTCTCTCTGTCCTACTCCAATCATTCCAATACTTGAATGTGGCATCAACTGTACCAGGATAACCATTTTGGGTCATATTATAAACTTCCGTTGTACAATAACCCTCATACATATCAGCCCAATCACCAGAATACAATCCTGGATTCGTCATCAAATAAGATGCAATACTTCCTTCAACCAGTCTTGGTATATTGATTCCTCCAACATTTCCACCCCATCCCGGCGGAATGGTCGAAACACCTACAAACAAATCTGCAAAACCAACATTGGCAACCCTGTAAAAATAATTGTTGTCTGCATCCCTGTCCTGAGGATAAAACAATTGGTCCATCCAGATGGAATCATATCCATCCGCACTTCCCTGGATAACCGGAACATCCACATAATTCGAACTATTACCGGTCTCATAAAACCTGATGGTCGCCCTTCTCCTGATTCCCGTATTCGCTGCAACCGCAACCGTCCTTGATTTACCTGAACCACTCACCGATAACCATCCGGATTCATCTGTATAAGTAATGGAATAACTAATACCAGCAGTCGGTCTGTTGGTGAATGAAACTGTCTTTGAACTACTCTCCTTGTAAAATCTCAAACTTGATGGATGCGCCTGAAGCGTCTTTGTCTCAACCGGCGTCGGGCCCGGCGATATACCGGCCTGGGTCAATGTGAATGTCTTGGATGTGGCACCGGTACCTGAAAATGTAACCGTTGCAGTCCTTGAACTTGAACCTGTATTCGCCGTATAACTGAATGTATAAACACTTCCACTCTTACTTGAATAACTCAACCAACTACCGGAAATATTATAATTAACCGTTATTCCGCCTGTTGCGGTCACACTCACACTTGTCGTACCACTACTACTACCAACACTACTTGATGTTGGTGAAACTGTAATAACCGGTATAATACTGCCGGCCTCCTGGGTCAATGTGTATGTTGCGGTCCTCAACAATCCACTAAACTCAATCGTCGCACTTCTCTGGCTTGTACCTGTATTCGCACTGTAATTGAAATAATATGTCCTTGTATTATAACCATCTGAATATCCATTTGATGTAATCCAACTTGTATCTGATATTGTTGCCCTTAAATCAGATGTATTTATACCAGGATGGCCAACCGCAACAGAAACAGAACCGCTTGAACCACTAACAGTATCAACAGTCGGATTTATTGTAATTGATGGTGAAACTGTACCTCTTTGAACAATCGGTACATATACACTATCATTATCATTATACAAATGCATATACCAAACCCTTCCATATGACGATGTATTCTGAGCCACACCAAAATAATATGTCCTAACTCCACTTGAACCAGAACCTGAATACTGTAAATCTGTAATCCAAGCCGGCGTATTACTCGTTAAAAATACACCACCACTATATGTAACTGCAACAGATTTATTGGATGCGGCGGAACTGGCCAAATCCATATATGCAGGATTTGGTACAATCGATGATGAACCGGCGGCCTGCGTTACTGTAAATGTCCTTGTTATTCCACTATATGTAAATGTCACCACACTCTGTCTCTGAGATGTTGTTGCATTTGCAGTAAAATTGAAATAATAATTTGAACCACTTGTATTCGAGAATGTCAACCAATTGTCTGAAATACTATATGTAACACTACCAGTACCTCCTGATGCGGTCACCGTACAACTCACTGTACCTGATGTATTGAACGCACTCTGAGTTGCCGGCGAAACAGTCAAACTTGCAACTGAACCAGCGGCCTGGGTCAATGTGAATGTCCTGGAAATACCATCTCCTGTGAATGTCACAACACTCTGTCTCTGGGCACTTGTCGTATTCGCCGTATAACTGAATGTATATACATTTCCACTCTTACTTGAATAACTCAACCAATTGTCCGAAATACTATAAGAAACTGAACTGATATTGGTCGGGGTCACTGTCACCTGATATGTACCACTACCTGAACTCACACTGTCTGATGTTGGTGAAACAACCAAACTTGGTGCTGATCCCGCTGCCTGTATCAATGTATATGTCTCACTCAATCCACCACCATAAAATGTAATTGTACCAGTCCTTTGGCTCGTTGTCGCATTCGCCGTATAACTGAATGTATATACATTTCCACTCTTTCCTGAATAACTAATCCAACTTGTACTACTGTAATTTATCTCACTAATACCAACTGCGGTCACTGTAATCTGAACTGATCCGCTACTGTTGGTAACTGAATTGGATGATGGTGAAATACTCAAACTTGAAGCCTGGCCTGCTGCCTGGGTAATTGGAACTGTCACCGCCATTGTTGCATCTGATAACTCAAAATCCCAATTCCTGGCAACTGATGTATCATTGGATGCAGCAGAAATGGTGAATGATTTATTTGATGGTCCAATACTTGTCGATGTATATCCCAACCAGGATGGCATCAAACTCGCATTGGTACTCAATGATGTGGCATAAGTCACATCCAACACTCTGGCACCTCCTGATGATGGATATGTCAATACTGATGGATCCACCGTCAATGTCTGGGTCGGTCCACTTGATGCATCCTGTCTCACAATTGTAAAACCGAATAACTCGTGGGTCGCCGTCCTTTCAAACAATAATGCGCCACTCTTTGGCCAATCATCTGTATTTGCAGGTAATGTAACATCCCAATATGTCTTGTAATTGCTTGCAGCTGTTTTTGTTATTGTATATGTTAAACCATCATTTGTATTATATGTCCTCGCACTTAAATTGGAAACATTTTGGCTTGAATGGTTCAACGTAACTCTCTCTGTACCACCATCCTTTGTAAAATGTATTGGCGATGTACAACCTGCCTGGCTTGATGGATATGCATTTTGGTATAACGTCGAATAATTATATGTACCACCTGTACCTGGAAATGTAATCGTACATTTCCTAAATGCAGAATCATAATTATTTGATGCACCAACCTTTATCTGCTTAAATCCTGTATCTGTATATGCACTTTCCGCTGTATAATATGCCCAACTTTCAGATAATGTTGTCGTACCTTCATAACCATCAACATACAATATTGCATAAGTGCCAACATTATCGGTCCTGTACTCCGCAAACAAATTGGCATCACCAAAACTGTCACCACCATAACAAGCATAAACATTATCATATACATTTCCTACACCTCTAACCACCGGCCTACCATAATATGCAACCTGCAACAAACTAACCTCAACATAATCTGTACTGTCTGCTGCATTTGTAATCTTGAATGTTGCGGTCTTCTCTGCCGCATTTGTACCAACATTTGTATTGCCTGTCGTATAAACCCTTAACGCACTATCATTACCATCAATCACCCTCCAACCAAATGATGATGCATCCGTACCTGTTATTGAACCGATAACTGCCTGGGGCCTACCTATGATGGTAATGTCCTTGTATCCCGTATTTGTCGCTGCAAATCTAACTTCTGTTATATCAACACTGAATGTTGCCATAATCTTCTTAAAAACTCTTTATTATTTATTAAAAAATATAAATAACCAACACTCTGTTTTTATACAATGGTCGGTCCTCTGAATGGCGATAACCACTCCATAATCTGAACTTCAATGTCCTGATAAATGGCATCTGAAATCCTTTCTTCCCAATATTCTTCCTGCTCCGCCAATGATTTTTCCAGGAATCCACTACCTTCAAATCCTTCGTTCGCAATCTTTCTCGCAATCAAAAATGCCAACTGTTTTCTTGTCGGTACACTTCCAGATTTTGTCGGATATGGTGAAATCTTCCTTCTCCTGATCCAGTCTTCAATCTTGTCCAATGGCGGAAACTTTCCAGGTCCCCTTCCATAATTGGCATACTTCCAATATTCGGGCGCATTGAACTCAATCTCAAACACTGTATCATTCACCTGTAATGTGAAATATATCTTCTTCGATAACTCATAATGTTTTGTATTGTCCTTGGTCGCCACTTCCAGGAACTTCCTGTAATCCTCCATACAACTCTGTAAATTCAACCACTTCATAATTATTAAATTATTTTACTAATGGGTCTGTCTCCATCTTTCCAACTCTCTCTCTTCCATCTTCTTGTATTCGAGATCAAACTGCAAATAATTGAAGAACTCATATATATTCATATCCCAAATGTCCTTCCAGGTAATCTTTGTCCTGTCTGAAACCTTGTTAATCAATAAGAGCCAATTAAAGCTGTTAAATCCTTTAACTTCTTCTCTGTCTCCTTCTGGGTCATCTCCAACCTCTCCATCAACTCCTTGTCCTTCGTCTTCTTTATCGCCTTCCTGCAATAACGCTGGGTACTGATCAATAATTTCCCGTATTTTCTCAGAAAAAAACCTAAGAGCCCCTCCGCGACTCGGAAACTCAAATTCTGCCTGATAACCTTCTGCACCTCAATAATGTCATAACCATCATTGTACTTGAAACCATCTGGGATCAAGAAAATGGATAACAACTTGTCCATACCTTCTCTCAATGGCATCTTCACAAATGCCTGGAAATCCATATACTGGGCAACATTGATTTTGGTCACATCCTTCATCACCTTCAAATCATAACCTGGCAACTTGATATTCATATTCGGATGGTCCGGAAAATCAAACTTGTTAAGGAATCTCAACCTGGAAATGTAATCTCCGGCCTCTGTCAAATCCATATCCCATACTTCCTGCTCATCCTTGTCCAACATAAGAGCAACCAACTTCACATTCTTGGTAATGTCATCATCATCACCATCAAACACATCCATAATGTCATAATACTTCTCAATGGTAATACTATTCCAATTGAATGGATCCTTCTCTCTTTTCTTCATATTATTAAATTATTTTATTATCTTCCCCTTAATAAATAAGTACCTTTATTTCCACCAAACTCCTTTGCGGCGAACGCCGTCGCCATCACAATGTCATCTCTGGAATTTTGAACTTTGGTATCTGCCGCATAAGAATAATTTCCATTCTTCAACTCCACCAGCTGGAAAATGGCAAATTCATAATCCAACTTGGGATCATCCAGTAATGTAATCTCCTTCTGTCCAATCAATGAAACCAGATTTTCAATAATGTCCTTTTTCGTCGTATTCGTCGTCGTAAACTCTTCCAGGATATTCGGTCTTTTAAGTTTTCTCCTCAATATACTGATGAATGTACTTCCCATACTGTTGGTCTCACACACTACCTTTCTGATGGTCGGATATTTATTGATAATCTCTGCCAACTTCTCCGCCCTTGCCACCGGATCCTCAATACTGTTGTCCACATATAACAAACACTGTTGTTTTGATTTATTGAAACCAGTCAATACTGTATCATCACCACCAACTGAAACACTGAAATCAATACCACACCAAACCGGGTCCTTGTCTTCCGGCTCTGTAATAACACTCTGATAATCACCGAACACTCCTGATGTACTGTCCATAAACTCACCGTCAATCTCTGTCCGGAACGCCTGGGGGCTCAATATCTTCCTGTACTCTTCTCTTTGGTCCTCACTGATGAAATAACTCAGGTCATACAATTTGGTATCAATCAAATGATAACCTGGATCTCCACTCACCGCCCTCTCATAAAATGTATAATACATCCCCCTTTTGCTCCAGGGCGTCGATGCAATCAATGTATTTGCCTTGGAAACTGTTGTAAATGGCAATATACTTGTCCATATATCTGATTTAAGGAATGCGCACTCATCCACCACCATTATACCACCTTTCTTGCAGGAAATACCTCTCAACTGGCTCTCCGATGATTTGAAATAAATGATGGATCCATTCCAGAAACTCATCTCCAACAATGATGCATTCAAACTCACCAATGAACTGTTTTTGCAGAACTCACTCATATCCTGGAAAAACTTCCTTGCGGCCGCATTCGTCGTCGTAATGTATATGGATGTACTCCTGGGCCTGTTAATGGCAACATAAAACAATATCTGGGCAAATGCGAATGAACATCCCACCTGTCTGCACTTCTTTATAACCAGTCTCTCATCCTTCTTCAATTTAAGGAACTCCCTCACCAAATCATTCTGCCAACTGATTAACTTTGCCCCAATTATTTTATTACTCGGTCTCGCCATCTGGATCTATATTCTCATCTTCAAAATTGAAACCAAAATTGATGTGAACTTCCGTCTTGTCATCTGTATTACCAACCTTACATACCTTGGCCAACAACTCCAATGCCCTGATGCGATTCTTCCTGTCCTTCTCATCAATGGTCTCATCTATTGTCGATAACAATGTATTATAAATGTACTCAGCAGCATCTTCCTTCAATCCTGCCAATCCTTTGTTAATCTTTGCCCCGATTTGATTTGTAATGTCTCTGGCGGTACTCTCTGCCAATCCGAACTTCTCCTCCACCTTGGCCGCCACATACTTCCTGCTGTATCCTTTTCTTAACAAATCAATGATGAACAACTCTCGCTGCATCACTATATTTTGGTCTGTATTCATATCTATTCAATCTTGTATTTTTCTTTGAACTTCTCTTTGAGATCATCTTCCAGATTATCCAGATTATCCTTGAAATACAATACACCAACCTTGGTCATCAACTTCAATATACAATTGCAGCAAGCGAACTTGGTACTCAACACCTTTCCGGTCTCTTCTGTATAAATGCGGTCAATCTCCATAAGATTTGATGTTGGTATCTGTCTCACATAACTGTGAAATATTGCGGTAATCATATCCTGCTCATAATCCTTCAAATATTTCTGATTCTTTGTCTTCATAAGTCTTTGTTTTACGTCTTTATTTAATATATATCTGGCGATTATTAAATTTTTTACCTAATTATTTTGTATAACAAACATTCAATCTTTACCAACAACTCCGAAATCCATCTGAGGAAACCGGAAATATTTTTTGAAAAGAATGAAATCATCGCCACATATACCAGCAGGAACAATGAAAACTGTCCTGTACATATAAGAAAAATGATATTTGTCCACCATCCCATACACAAACTGCAACTGAATGGCTTTGGTATAACACACTTGAAATGTAAATGTTTTGATAACAATGATTCCATCTCCTGGATGAAACCTGATAAATCAATGATGAAACACATCAATATCTGTATAAGAACTACGTCCAGAAAAACACTCATAATTTATTCTTTATTATATTTCTAATCCTTTTTATGTTGGAATGTATTGTCGCTGCCGAAACATTGAATTTCTTACCTGTCTTGGCCATTGATTCTTCATCTGCATAAATGATAAGTAATGCCCGGTCCAGGTCGTCCAGCCCTTCGATAATCTCTTTCAATCTATACATCCTGTCATCATCCTTAATCGGATCCTTTGTATATTCTTCTTCAATCTTCGACAATGATATGTGCTGCTTCTGAAATGTCATCACAACTGTTATTGAATTTTATATATGTATAAAAATACGGGCTATTACAACTCAGGAGCTGATTTTTGGCAATCCTGAGGATGTAATAACCCAATTCCTTTTTTTTGTACAAACCGTCTATAAGATTATCATCCTTTGTTAAGAGCAGGATGTAAATGTCCTGTACCAAATCCGCCGGGCAATCGAACCTGTTTTTTGATGCAGGTAATAATTTATACACTATCTTCTCTACTAATTGGGCGTTGGCAATCTCATCGACAATCTCATATTTGGTCATATTGTAACAATCGCATATTTTGTATCTTCCATCTCGCCATTTGATTATCGTACAATCTCTTGTCCGAAAACCTTGTCTGGCGATGGCACTCCCTTGTAATGAACTCATCAGGATGATGATGATTCACATCGATCATACAAAAACAATCCGTCCAGAACGTAACCAGAACCGAAATACAACCACTGTCTTTAAGATAATCATACTTGTACTTGTTTATGGTCGTATCGCCGAACTGATATGATGGAAACGTCCTGTTTTTCAACTCGAACACATACCTCTTTCCATTCAATGTCGCCTCCACATCCCAATGGTAATACCTGGATATGGTATCCGTATCAACAATGTCTGTGAAATGATGTTTTTTCAACAACCTGATGAACCAATCCTTTCCTTCCGACAACTCACTGAACGGTCTCATCTTCTGTCCTGTTATCATATATGTACCTGATGGAACCTTCGTTTTTCCTGAGGATGTTGGATATCTCAATGTCATCGTCAACGAAACATCCAATCATCGTAAACCTTCCAGGAATAACATAAATGTGCCACCTCTCATCCCTTGATAACACAACCGTATCTTCCACAATCTCCACATCAATATCATCTACACCTGTTATTGATGTAACATACTGCTTGATTAAAACTTCAACATTCATATCTAAAAAATTTATTATATATAATATTTATGTAATTTGATTTTTTCTTTTGTAATACTCCTTCTGTCTCTTGTTAATCTCTTCTTTATGCTCCCAATAATAATCCCTTTTTCTCTGTAACATCAACTTCTTCTTTTCTTCATCTTCAAACTGGATCTGATAACTTGTCTTACCAGCAGTATCCACTTCATCCTTGATGGAAATCCAGGTATCCCTTGGAATACTGTCATACTTGAAATTAAATACACTGTATATGTCACCAAAACAATCCCTGATGGATGTAATGGTATCAATCTCATAATATCTATTTATTTTACCTTCAAAATAAAACTCACCTGTATTATGGTCCAGGATAACAATCCAGGTATCACCTTTTATATGAATCCTTTCATCTTCCGCAACCATAAACTGTATTTCATCACTATATGGTCTGTAAATAAACAATTTTATTAACTGCTCTACCGTCAATGTCTTGTTTTCGGTAATACTCTTTTTCATAATATGCCTTTATTTGGTCCAGAAATACCCCTAAAATCAACTTATAACTCAAAATGGTATAACTTATCATCTTTACCCTAAAACTGTCTTAAAACTAAAATATACCCCCTACAATTTAATTTCTACATTCCTTATATCATCTATCAACTCCAATAACTCATCACTACCCTGATAATCACTAAACCTAACTAATAACCTTAACTTCTGTAATCGTACATTCAACTCATCAACCCAACTGTCATACTCTTTATTTATGGAATCAACTATATCACTCATAAAACTAACTTTTCCCTTACTATTAAATATAACAAATCAACAAACTGAATCCTTAACCCCTATCCTTACCTTATCACCTGTAATGGATGATGTTGTTTTCTGAATGAAATGAAGAAAACCATCATCCTTCCCGCCCTGGCGGGCTCTAAAACAAATCTATGGTATCATCAACCTTAACTTCTACCTTTTCTACCTTATACTCCATCGGAAATAACTTATTTAACTCACTCTTTACGTTAACTAACCAAATATCAAATACACCACCACTAACATCAATACTATTGATTCTATCCTTATAATGCTCTATCATATACTCCATCCTGTCTTCTGTCTTATAATCCTTCGGTAATCTTTCCAGCAGCAGGTCAAAATTTGTCATCTTTTCTTTTTTTATTTCTTTTTTTATTTTTTCTTTTTTTTCTTTTTTATGGGCGAAGCTGGCTTCACCCTTTTTTGCTTCTTTTTTCACCCCTGGGGTGAAGCTGGCTTCACCCTTTGGGGCGAAGCTGGCTTCACCCTTATCCTTGATAAATGTCACCTTAATACCACCGTCTGTCCTTATATAACCCATTTCCCTGAGATGTTTTTTGATGAACTGCAAATTTCTTTCTGAAATCCTAACCATCTTACTAACATCTTTATTCTTCAACATACAACAATGCTGATCACCTTCAACTGTATAATACCTGTATATGGATAACACCATACACTCTGTTAAATTCAATCTCTCGTCTTCGAGAAACTCATCTGGAACAAATATACCTTTCATATCAAATAAAAAATGGATGTTATAACCTACTCAGGTCTCGACTCCCTTTCGGCCATAACATCCCATATCTTTCTTGTATCCAGGATCATTGGTCGAGAACATCCCTTCTACACTATTTATGTAAATTCTTTTTTCATATTAAATATAACAAAACTCACTCTGATTCCTGGGGCACATCCAGTCCTTTTTTCATATAATAAAACTCATCATCCTCTGCCCAAACCTCATAACCCAACCTCTTGTACCACTCAAACTGAAACCTTCTTGTCTTCTCCACATCCAGTCTTATCTCACCATATCCATAATATATACACTCTTCCTCTGCCTTCTCCATCAACCTGCCGGCAATACCCTGTCTTCTCCTGCTTGGATGTACTGTCAATCCATAAACATAACCCCACTCTGTACCATCCTTGAACTCCAAACCACATACACCACAACCCTCACATATCATATTTATGGTCTCACCCCAATTCCATCTGTTTTCTATTTCTACAATCTCCATATCACTTCTTTTTTATCAATATCCTTGCATATATGTTTTTACCATCAACCACCGGATTCATCATATTGTACTTTCCGCCGCAACCCATCGCACCAACCAACTCATACTCATCACCAACCTTATCAATGAAATTTATTGGTACTGCCATCACACCTGGATAATCCTTTGGTATATTAAGAATACTGTCAACATTGATTATATCCGTACCATCAATCTTCTTGAACTTCCCTTCTTCATATATTTCCTTCAAATCAACCACCTTCTTAACATTATGGTCCAATGTCGTCAACCAACTAACACCAGAAACATCTGTATAAATATTTCCATCCTTCTCATCAATGTATTTCTTACTTTTCCCAACCTCCTTACTAACCCTGAACCATATATGCTCACCCATACCAATCATCTTCGTACCAAAATGTACCCTCTTTTCCATAAACAATGGAAACACATTGGCATACTTGAAACTCTGAAACAATCCAATCACCAGAAAATCTACCATATCACCTTTTCTTTATCAATATCCTGGCAAATTTACTTCTACCATCAATATTTACTCTGTAATCTTTCATAATATCCAATATATCAAACTGTCCAGGATTCCACTTTCTTATGAACGTAATGGGCACTCCCATCAATCCTGTATAATCACTTGGTATATCTCTGTAATCATCAATATTTATGGCATCAAAATCATCATATTTCTTATAATAATCTGTATATTTCTTACTTAACTCTAACTCCGGAACATCAATCTCAATCAAATTTTGAAACCACCTGATATTTGGAACATCAACAATCTCATCATTTTTATTGAAAAACATATGTCCTCTGTCTCTTTTATATCCCATAAAAAACCTTCTATGCATTATCAATGGAAATACATTATTATAACACATAACACTCTCAGGTCCAATAACCAGAAAATCAACCATATCACCTTTTCTTTATCAATAATCTCAAATACTTGTATTCCCCACCTACAAATGTCATCCTCACACCATTATTACCCTGCAATCCTTCATCATCCCACCTGCATCCATTCTTCAAAAAACCGACAATCCTGAACTGTCTCCTGTCATACCTGTCCATAAATGTAATGGGCACTCCAATAACACCGTCATAATCAACCAGGTCTTCCACCCTGTCAATATTTATGGCATCATAATTGTCGAACTTCCTGTACTCACCACCCTTCTTCAATGTCAATGGTCCAGGTCCCGGATGATCCAAATTGGTAAACCAGCAGGAATTTATCTCCACATCATTATTTATGAAACTCATTCCCCTTCTACTAACACCCAATGAAATCACATCATCCTTGAACAATGGAAACACTTCGTTATATGTAATCGCATTATATGGTCCGATAACCAGGAAATCCTTTACCATAAACTTGTCTCCCCCGCAAACCTTTCATCTTCCCTTAACCAATCAATGAACTCCCGGAACAAACTGAATGGCGGATTCGTAATAACCACCACTCCTTCCAGATTTTTGATTTTGGTACATTCATCACTCCTGAAATCACCATTACCCTGCAACTCTTCTACAACCTCGTTAACACCATCAAAATCATATCTATATGCACCATCACCAATGTTGTAATTGGTACAAATCAACCTCTTCAACTTGTACTCCTGGAAATGGTCTTTGAAATACTTGGTGAAATTGCTCCACCTGTAATCATCACAACAACAATACACAATCCTTCCTGCCAACTTGTCCTTGTAATGTACCACTTCCTTGGCAATGTCTTCATACCTTGTATAAAACTCATCATTCTTGGCCTTGCGGGCCTCAATCAAATTCTTGTTTTTTCCCATATCATTTCCTTTTTATCAATATCCTTGTAAACTTGCTCTCCCCATCCACATAACTGCCTGTATTGATTATACTAACCTTGCTGTTTTTCAATCTCACATCATCTGTATAATCCCTGGCATCCAACACCTCGAATTGGTCTTTATTCCACTTGTTAAGAAATGTCACCGGAACTGCCATCACACCATCATAATCAACCGGAATGTCATATATACTATCAATATTTATGGCATCATAAAAATCCATCTTCCTGTAATCACCCTCATTGTATTTCTTTGTCAATGGAATGAACTCAACCACCTTGTCTCCAACCACATTGGTAAACCAATAACAATGAACGTCACCACCAATCATCTTACCTGTCTCCGTACAACCAAACCACAACTCGCCATCCAGAATATAACCATTTATATCCTTGTAACCCATCGCTGTACATCTACCTAAAACCAGGAAATCTGTCATACTATAAAAATAACAAAATGGGCTTCCTGAGAATTGGAAGCCCGGCAATATATATTGTCCTATGAAGAAATTTTTGTACTCTCTAAATATAACAAAAATAAACCGGATGTTGGCACCTTGTACCATCACATCCGGTCGAGAAATCTTTTCTGAATCATATTAAATATAACAAAAACCAGGATGAACATCACTGCTGATCCTGGCTTACTATACTATATCTCACAACTATTTTACTGTACCATAAATATAACAAAAATTAAACACCTTCTATTTGGTCCAGAAACCCCTCTAAAATCAATCAAAAAAGAAAAGATGATAAATGTATCATCTTTTCTCTAAAACCTTCTAAAAATCAATTTTTACTATCTCTGTCTTCAATCCTGGAAACTCCTTGAACTCCATATTGATGAACTCCTGCTTGGTCATCACCACATTTATATTGCTCCTTCTCATCAATTCTACCACAAAATTGATAATCTTGAACCTGTCCATCGTAATGAACTTCCTGTTAAGGAACTCCACCCTCAGCTCAATCCTTGTCTTCCAGTCCCACAATATATATGTCCTGAGGATATTTCCCTTGATGAAAATGGGATCAATATAAACCTGATGCATAACACTACTTGTTAAAACCAATACTTCTTTTATGATAAATATCGGCGATGGTCTCAATCTCCTGATAAACCTTGTTAAAAAACTCTATATCACCATTATCTACACAATACCCATCGTCAATCTCCAACTCCGTACACAAACCAATCATATAAATGTAAAATCTCCAATGTGAATTGCCAAAATTGTCCTGTCCATAAACAACAACCAGCTCATCATCCTCTGGATCTCTCATAACTGTCTGAATGAACTTCCCGTACATCTTGTCCAGGTACTTCACAACTTCTTCTAAATTGCCTTTCATATCTATGCCTGTAATTGATAAACTTTAATTTCACCATTCTCTTCCTTGCCGAACAAATACATCTTCTCATCCTTGAAGATAATACCTTCGCCA
>JAZQSP010000201.1:0-62547 GCA_045630205.1 Faecalimonas sp.
GATAACACGTGTATACATATCATATAAACCAGTGTTTTTTACTGTAGGATCTTTTGATAATACATCACCTGGGAGAATGTCCTCGTATGTTTTACCATCATCCTCAGCGTCACCTGTTTCAACAACATCTACATCAAAATCTGGAGTTGTACCAGTATCATCACTGTCTGCCACCTTAAATGTGTTGGTGATTTCATCTTTTGCATTGAACCATGCTAAAGAACCTAATGATAAGATAGCGATTAAAGAAACTGCTAATGCTACGACAACGATTTTCTTTTTGTTCATGTTCATATTATTTTCCTCCTTTCCTTATGATATTTATTTCAAAATCATGCTTACCGGAATTCCAATCGCAAGCACGAGTTGAAACCATTGCCATTTACAACATAATGACAATTATGTTGTATTCTAATTTAAACCTTCTTGTGTCTGTGGATTCTCTATCGGAGACTGCTCTCCTTCTCCACTTTGCTCTTTATTATCAGTGTTCACTTCCTCACTTTGCTGTGATGAAGCAACATTCTCTTGCGAACTCGTACCACCATTATCTAACGCCGGTTGTTCTGGTTTACCACCCTGCGGTTCTGCTTTTGCAGGAGCAAGCGTCATGTCGTTTGTATTTGCCTTAGCTATTGTACTGTTTGCTACTTGTATACCCTCATTATCTCTCAGGTATGTTGTCATATTGCTTTCTACACCAGCGTATGTTCCCCAACATTCAATAAACTGAATAGTTGTCTCTGCGTCTACTTTAATCCGAACGGTACGTGATGTTATCTCCTTATTCTCTGCATCAAGCACACCGCCAATTTGTTGCGTGTAGAATTGTTGTACAGATTCACCTTGGAATATATCAACTCTGGCATATCCTGTTTTTGCAGTTGTATCGGTTGATTTTGTTAACACAAAATCATATGTCCCTGCTGCTAATTTATATGTATGTTTTGTCTCTGTTTCCTTAGAAAAACTTCCTTGCCCACTATTTGTCAAATCTCCACTTACATCAAGCGAATATGTAGAAGCCTGTATAACATTGGCATTTGACTCAATATTAGCAGTGAAATAGGCATAAGCATTATATCCCATTGCAATCATGCATATAGCCATACATACGACAGACAACATGAGACGTGCGAAAAATACTTTTTCGCGAACAACGCCTTTGCCTTCTTCCGGCACATAAAAATATTCGTCATATATTTTTCGCAAATGTCATACCTCCTTCACCTGATTTTTATTCTGAGAGAGTTCCTCTCTGAGATGCTTTCACCGTAATACCCAGTTGTATCTCCGGAATCGTATCACCTCTGTAATTTGCCTCATTACCTATACCTTCCGGCATGTGGATAACGATTGCTGCATAGTCAACACTATCCTCACCCTTGTTAGCGTCTAATTCACCTTTTTCTGATGAGTATGTGTTAAGTGGTAACATTTCAACAGTTGGCTGTGAACCAGCATGCAAGTCTTCAACTGCGTTGCTTCTTGCAAGTTCGCGATTCAGCTGTATCTCATCCTTCTCTATAATGGCACCGAACTTCAAGTAGTTTGGGAGATATATCGGATTACCCAATACGCTTTGCCCCGGAACGAATGATATCATATCTACAGCCATCTTATAGTCAAAGTCAACGTCACCGTTATTTTCAATTTTCAAATATACCACCTGTGTATACCCAGGTTCATAGAGCGCCTCTTCATTGAAGAGTTTGGTGTCTTCATCAACCACTTCCCAATCATCTCCAACCTTGTGATGCACGACTAAATCTAATTCCTGAATGTCAAAGGTATTCTTTGCCACAGGCGTTTCATCCTTGTACCATGCGATTGTCGTATGTACTCCGAGCACCGCCCACAAAACAAGAAGGCAGACACTGCATCCGAACGCAATCTTTGTAAATTTTCTTCTATTCAATTTCCGCCGTCCCTCCTTGTTTAGTCTCATCTACATTGTCTCTACGGCGTTTCATCAATACCAAAACTACAAGTACAATCGAACACCCTGCACCAATTACCCATGGAAGAAGATTGATATCATCGCCTGTCTGTGGCCCGTCATCTGTCTCCTCCACCACGAATTCCCAATCGAGGTAACCGATTAGATTCTTATATGTATTGTCGAGTGTCCCCGGAACCTGAAGTCCGACTTCTAAGTCCATCTCTGCACCCGGCGCGAATATTCCAAGCTGTGTCCACTCGGTGAGCTGTGCCGTCTGGTCGGCAGGCGCTTCAAAGAGTGGTGTATCCTCCGGCTTCTCTACATAGAGATTTAACTGCTTAAGGAACTCCTCTGACGCTTCATGAGCACCCAAGGAACGCATGGATATTCTTACATTTCTGGTCGCATTGTTCTTGATTGTAATTGTCTGTGTCAGCGTATCTCCCGGCATCACATCTTTGAAATTCGTGAACAAGTCAGTGAGCGAATATTCGCTGCCCGGCTGGAAGATGAATTCTCCCGCGTTCCCACTGTATGTGACATTTCCTTCTGCCGCAGACACTGGTATTACAAACGCAAATATCAAAATGATAGTTGTAATTAGTTTTAACACCTTCTTCATACAGTATCACCTCTTACTCTTCCGGCCAGCCAGATGCCTTGAATGTATCTGTGCCTTCTACCGGATTGTGTTCACTCTGTACTGCATGAGCTTCAATTGTTAAGGTAAGCGTTTTTCCCAGGTACGCATTGTCCATCTTAGCTCCGACAATCTCCACCTTAGAAAATACCTTTGGCGTTGTTGTGCCCGGCTCTACGATACCTTTGTAGTAGTACCAACCGTCAACATACTGCCAATTTTCTTCATCTATATTCAGTGTAAAGCATTCCTCTGAAGGAAGCTCCTGGGAATCAATTCCATATAAAATCTTTACACGAAGATAGAATGGATGTGTGCATACATTTTCCACGCTGACTTCCTTGCTGACAATATCACCCGGCATGATGTAAACACCTTCCGCCGGAAACTCTGTTCCCTGGTCTGTCGTCTCATGGATAATAAATTGTATGTCACCGGAGGTCACAACATTCGTGGCTTTACCAACTGTAGAATAATATGCAAGTGTGCCTTGGGTTAGAAACGTAAATGCTATTGCGATAAATGAAATTGTAAGTAGTCTGAGTTTAATCTTTCCCATATGTCTTTTCCTCCTTCTTTCTATTATTAGTTTAAGCAATCAAAAGACACAATATACTTATGTCCTTTGATTGCTCCCCAATCTTTTATCGATTGGGGAACCATTCATTGTAATGCTAAATATTATTGTTCCCATGGATGTTTCTGGAATGCACTTGTCAAAGCTACTTCTGCACTTGCGAATCCACTAGCCTGAACACCCTGTGTTGCTACGTATACATTTAATTCGCCTTTGGCATTGAATCCTGTAATAGTTGTTCCATCTGCAAGAACAAAATATGCAGCATCATCAGTACCATCATTATCTGTATCTGCAAAATCAAGGTCAATTGTCTGATCTATGTACACATATTCTAAGCAAGCTGCTGTCTCAGATGTTTGACCTGCCGCCGGCGCAGCAAGTGGGTTATTATATCTGTAAAGATATATATTGTAAGGAATCGTTTCACCCTCTACACCGTTAACGCCTGTTGCAACCGGTTGGATACCAGCAGTTGCTGCATCTCCATCAACTTTTGTCCATCCATTTGTTGTGCAATTTGCATCATACAATTTCAAAATACCATTGTTATCTAACACTGCAGGTACAGCAACGTATGTCTGTACATATGCATCGTTCTTACCGAGGTTAGAAACTGTAACCTTCTTTTGAATATAATTATCATCTGCATTTGTAGGAATATCACCTACAACTGGTAATAACTCTGCGGTGTCTTCATCAAAGACTTCGTTTTGTTCAATATCGATACTTCCAACTGTAAATACGTTCGTTGCCTCATCTGTATCCATGAACCATGCCAATGTTCCACCTACTGCAATTGCAATCATCGAGATAGCCAATGCTACTACTAATACTGTTTTTTTCTTGCTCATAACTAACTATCCTCCTCTTTCTTCTCTTCTTTACTCTCTTCCTCTACTACTTTCTTTTTCCCTATCATATCAGGAAGAAAAACTGCTATGATAAGTAGGCCACCCAACCCGATGGTGATGTACATCCCCGGTGGGTGTTGTATGAAATCGGACACATATCCGAGTAAAGGAATGCTAAATTGTGGTACACCAATGACATTATTAAAATGTACCGGTGCGGAATCTGCCGTGTCGTTGGCATCTCCCTTTGTATAAAAATGTTGATTCTCTGCATCTACTTTGATTACACGGTGGGTTGCAACTACCAAATCTTCATTTAACACAAAGGTAATTGGTGTTCCCACTTCAATATCGTACGGGTTGACTTCTTTGACATAGATTAAATCCCCCACACTGTAGAACGGCTCCATACTTCCTGATATAACATTAAATACGCGGAAACCAATCAGTCGTGAACCCATCAAGAACACTGCACAGAGAACTACCAGTGCCACAAGAACCGTGGACACTATATTCCAAATCTGCTTAATTTTCTGCGACATTTTCATTGTTCTCTACCTCCCCTTTATTCTCTTCCGGGGCTGGTGCCGTGGCATTCTTCTGTTGCTCCAACTGAGCCTTTAATGCCATGAGCTCTTCCATCATCTTCGCGCTCTCTGCACGTTCTGCCTCAATCTGAGCTCTTTCTGCCTGCACCTCTTCCATCTGCTCTTTCTTATATCGGCGGAACAACTTGATTGTGTTCATTCCTTGATAAAGAATAAGCAACATAAATGGGATGAAGATACATACGATATATCCCTGTGGTGTCTTGAGGAACATGAAGAAATTACCGATGTTCGGTACTGCCTTTTCATATTTACCTAAGATATACGGATATGTTACAACAGTCTCGTCATCAGTATCTGTTGTTGTACCATATGTAATGAATCCCGGATTACCTTCCACATCCGTTGTCTTTGTACGAATCTTATGGGTAATGGTCTCTCCAAAGCTGTCCGGGTTCTGTGACATATATGTAATGATGTCTCCTTCCTGTAATGTAGAAGGATCAACCTCTTTTACCAAAATCAAATCTCCGGCATCGAAATCTGTCTTGCTCATGGAATCAGATGTTACAATATACGCTTTGAATCCAAACAGACTTCTGTCATTGCGGTTGAATGTATTCACCGATACGATGGTAAAGATCATCATACATACGGCTACAATCACAACCAACCATACTAAAATATTTTTGATAATGTTTAGTACTTTCTTCATAAAACACCTCTAAATCAATATACTTCTAACTGCAAAAAGGCACAAAAAGAGCCATTGAGCCATTTTCAGTAATAACATGATACTCTTTTTTTGCCCAAAATACAAGGATTTCGAAGAAATTGATAAAATATAATTATGATTTTTGTTGTTGATTACAAGAATTCAACTTTATATAGCAATTCTCGCACAATTGCCCTACCCCATTAATGTAGTATTTTCTTGCATCTACCGGCAGATTAGCTAAGACACCTGTGTCATCTCCGCAAAGTATACATTTTTCTGTTTCCAACGTAACCATGTCTTGCCTCCTCGTTCTTCAAATCTAGTATTTTACAAAAGGAAGAATGGATAACCAAAGCTTCCGTCTTTTTTGAATCCAATATTTTTGTCTTTTCCCTTGCGTCCTATGTATCTCACCTCGAAGATAGCGTAATTCTCTGCGAAAATAGAGGAACCATCTCAAAAAACCAAAGAGGACTATAGGCAAGAAAATCACAATACACACAGCAAGCAAGAAATAAACACTCAAATCATTTCCTGACTGATTCATTATTTTCCTCCTCATGCTTTTCAAAACAGCACATAATTCTTATTATGTAGTGAAAAAGCAAAATAAAATTATATAATTTTTCTCCTTTGAATAATGGTATCATAATACATAATCATTTTAAAAGCAAGTTTTTTGATAATAATTTAACAGAGAGTGATGAAAGCACGTCAACAGCACCCGCGAGCAGAGTTTTATATAAAATCGCCGGGGGTGTTTTTTTGCACGTCCGAAAAGTCGCAAGAAGAATAGGAACTGCTGTTAGGCTAACGACATACCACTACATAATAAGAATTATGTAGTATTTTTTATTTCAGACCACTAATCCCAATTGTTCAATCTTTCTTCTGTGCTCAATTCCCGTTGTCATGATATAGATACGAGTTGTGTCTATGCTACCATGTCCAAGAATATCCGCTAATTTAGCAATATCCTTTTCTATCTTATAAAATGTTTTTGCAAATAGCTTTCGCAAATTATGAGGAAATACTTTTGATGCACTTACACCTGCTTCCTTACATAATTTCTTCATATCCGACCAGATATTGCTTCGATTGAGTGACTTGCCGTTCTTTGTCCGAAATATGATTCCCGAATGAATTCCTTGTTGCTTTGCGAATCCAATTAATGTCTTTCTAAGTTTTCCCGGCAGAAGAATTGTTCGTGTTTTATTCTTACAACACACTACAACCTCTCCGTTCTGAACTGCCTCAACTGTAAAATAAGAAAGTTCTGATACACGTATTCCTGTTCCACAGATTGTCTGCAAGATATAATACAATCGTGTTTGTTTCCTTGCCGCACTCAATAGCTGCATGTACTCCGCCTTGGTAAGCTCCTTCTGTTCTGCGCAGTAAATTTGTCGCTGTGTTTTCATACTCTTGACTTTACAATCTGCGTAGCCTGCATATGTCAGAAAACTATTTAATGATGCCAACATGGAATTGATGCTTCTGATTGCATATCCACTTTCTATCAGAGACTTTTTGTATTCTATAACGATTTCTTTTGTAACATCGTTATGCCCTACAAAACTTAAAAACTTCCTCACATCACGTAGATATTTTTCGACTGTGATGTTACTCTTTTCTTCCTGCCTTAAATACTCCTCAAATTCTAAAATTAGTTTTTTCATACGAGACCTCCATGAACCAAATTTTTCATTTGTAACATTAGTTTCTCCTATGATGGTATTATAATGCAATTAAAAAAGGACAAAATTTGTCTATCCTTACAAATTTCGTCCTCATTTCTTATTATAAATGTTTTATTCTATTTATGCAATGTCACAATGCAAAACGGAATTATTTCTCCGCCAATACAGCCTTCAATAATTCCCACACTCTAGCAATCGAACTAATGCTAATCACTTCATCCGGAGTGTGTACATCTCTCATATTCGGTCCAAAGGAAATGCAATCCAATCCTTCAATTTTACCGGCCAACAGTCCACATTCCAAACCCGCATGAATCACTTCAATTTTCGGTGTTACACCTGTCTGCTTTTCATATACTTTAATGCAAAGGTCACGAAGGCGCGACTCTCTTGCATATTCCCATCCCGGATATTTTCCATGGTAAGTTGTTTCTCCGCCAAGGCTCTTTGTAATCTGTTCTAATTTGGCTGCGAGATACTCTTTTGCTGTTGCAACAGAACTTCTGATAGAAAAGCATGTCTGAATCCCTTCTGCGTCAATCTTCATCACACCCATATTGAGTGAAGTCTCAACAAGACCCGGCAAATCCTGACTCATTGACTGAACGCCGTTTGGCATCAGGTTAAGTGCCGTAATTGCTTTCTCCTTAGATGCATCTGTGAGAACTGCACATTCTGCTACATCCTTCACTTCAATCACAATTGCAATGTTCGAATCTGTCACACCATACTCTGCCTGAATCATTGCATTGAATTCATCTGTTGCTTTTTTCAGTGCAACAACATCTGATTCTGCTACAATAAATGTTGCATGTGCATTCTTCGGAATAACATTATCCTTCACACCACCTGCCATGCTTACAACATCACATGCAACCTGATCTTTCATATATAAGAAGAAACGTCCCAACATTACATTGGCATTTGCACGTCCTCTGTCAATCTCAATTCCGGAATGTCCACCGAGAAAGCCTGTGGTCTTAATCTCGCATACAACTCCGTTCTTCGTAGTCATTTCTACCGGAATCTTGCAGTCTGCTCTCATACCACCTGCACAACCTGCAGTAAAGACGCCTTCATCCTCTGAGTCAATATTCAGAAGTCTTTTCGCCTTACAGCATGACAAATCGATTGCAGCCGCACCTTCCAACCCTGTCTCCTCACAAATAGTGAACACACATTCCAAACGCGGATGTGGAATATCCTTCGCATCCAATAATGCAAGACCATATGCTACTGCAATACCATCATCGCCACCGAGTGTTGTGCCATCTGCTGTAATATAATCTCCATCCACCATAATACGGATGCTTTCTTTTTCCATATCGATATCACATTCCGGAACCTTATCGCCTACCATGTCAAGATGTCCCTGAATGATGATTGGCTCTACATCTTCATATCCTGGTGTTGCTTCTCCTATAATAATTACATTACCAAGTTCATCCTGCTCGTAGTAAAGTCCTCTCTCCTTTGCAAATGCCACACAGTAGTCACTCAGTTCCTTCTCATGGTATGAAATGTGTGGAATGTTACAAATATCCTCAAAAAATCCAAGCACTGATGCCGGTTCATATCCGTTTAAAACGTTCATGTTATGCCCTCCAAATGTTATTCATACTTACTTTTTCGCGAGGAATCGAAGTAGCACCGCAGGCGTAGAATTTTATTTCTTTCTACGTTTGAAATAAAACTCCACATCTCGAAGTTCAAACATAATCGGAACATTTTCCCTACGCATTTTCTTTAGGAAATCCTCGGACATCATATTCGCCCTTCTGGCAGCTCTCAAAAGTGTAATATATTCCTTGTTGTTTGCCTTTCCATCCTTGGTGACATTCAAGTTAATATTAATATCCTGATTTTTTTTCATGCCGGTGGCCATATCCTCAGATACATAATCTATAACCTGTTCTACAAATGTATCCTGTACAACACGCTCTGCTCGAATCGGCTCTCTCGAAAACTTCTTCTCAGGTTGCATCTCGACTTCCAATTCATTGAAAATATCAAAATCCAACAATGATTGCTCCGCTTCTTGCTTCTGTTCTTGATGCGGTTCCTCCTCCATTTTCTCAGCCAGACACTCTGCGACTTCTCGCTTAACTGCCTCTTCCTGCTCTTTCACCTTGTCTTTTACAGACTTGTATCCCACGCAGAAAATACTGTAATAAAACGGTTCTATTTCGATAAATCGTTTCACATAATAGTGTATGTATGCTATTGATTTAGCATACTTCTTATCATTGTGATACTTCAGAGCATACTCATAAATCTTCTCATCTGTCGGATCATCTTCTCCATCCCCGAAAACACCATTGGCAATGCGGTCAAAAACCAAGTTGATATTCTTTCGGTTGATGCGCCTTCTGTTTTTAGCACCCAGTCCTTCAAAGATTGCAATTGCATACAAAAACACCCAGCACGGAGCCTGCTCTGCATCCACGATTGTAAAATCTTTATATTTGTTATAGAGTTTCTCAAAACGTCTTGCGATATATTCTGCAAGCATTCCCTCTGTAATAACAGAGCCTTTTTTCGAGAATACAGCAAGAAGTAAGAAAATCAAAAGGAAGGCTGCCACAACGCCTACAGCCCATAATTTATCTCTCCAAAATTCAAGCGTAAAACTCCATGTTTTGTTGTACATTCTTATGAACCGTGCAGCAGCTACTCCCATACCCACTCCGAAGATAGAATACAATATCTCATATCTTGCTTTAAAGAGTTCTCTCTCTCTCATCAAAATAAGAATTGCACACCATCTGTAAATGTAGTAAAACGGGATGACAAGGAACGCAACGTTTAACATTTGTTCCAACTCATAGTTCAGCAACAAAATATACAGTGCCACAAATACAGCATTCGGTACAAGAACATTTACGAAGAAGTTAACTGCCGCAAAACGGCTTTGCTCATGGTAAAAACTCAAACAAGTAAATTCGTTACCTTCGCTGGCCGATACTTTATGTACACTGCCGGTTACTATAAACACGAGTTGCTGTAAAAGCGCTACGAAAACAAAAATAATCGCTACATATACCCAGTTCATATCGTTATTAATACTCGGCATGTTTCTTTTCCTTTTTATCTATAGTCTATTTTATGCTATCACATTACGACAAAAAGTTCCACAACTTTTTATTCTATTCTGTCGTATCATAGGTTCTTACCATCATAATTCGACTAAGTCCATTGCTGAAATGAGACGGAGTAATGATTCTCGCCTCACCTTTTTTTAGTTCTGTCAGTTTTGCCGTATATGTGATACCACCTATAAACATTGGAATATCATCTAAGTAAAATTTATAGAAAATTCTAACACATGGGATATCTTTTTCACTGATATTGGTAATACGGATTTTTCCGAGTGCATTTGTTTCTACCCGCACGTCTTCGGCTGACATTTCCAATCCATCCATATTTGCAGCCATTGCCGTACAGGAATCGAATCCACCTTCTATATAAGAAGCACCATTACTTTCCTGGACCATCATCATAGAGTTCGGTTCTAAAGTCTTCGCTTCATAGACATATTCCGTCTCCCCATACAAGCAGGTAATCTTCGCATATTCTATGTATTGGTCGCTTTGATTCTGTAAAAGCATGGTGGAAACGTTTTCAATTGGTTCATCCGAACCATTTTCAAGAAAGATACCACTATATGGTTTGATTGCACAGATTGTCAACTCTGTTCCTTCAATATCGTATGGAAATCCTTCTTCCATCTTTTCCGTTTCTTCTACCCAGTCATAGATATTCATGGAATCTCCTTCATCTTCACTGACGTATTCCCACTCCACTTGAGGATTAGTCTGCTCTTTTTCTTTCTTTAAAAGCACACACACTGTAGTTCCTATCAGTACAAGTGAAAGGGCAAGAATTCCTATGAGCCATTTTTTCTTTTTCATTATTAATTCTCTTTTCTATTCTTAATCTCGTCTCGAAGCTGCACACATGCCGCCGAATAACATTTCGACATTTTGCATCGGTATTCCGGAATCTTGCTAAAATCTCCACTCTCCGTAATCACCATTGCAGCACAAGCCTTGCATTCATTTCTTAATTCACATTTCGTACACTTTGCCGGAAGTCTCACTTCCCCTGCACTTTTGTGTACATTTGACCAGACCGAAAGGAAGTCTGCATCGAACACATTCTCCGCGCCTTCACTTGGAAACATACCACACGGAAGCATCTTTCCTTCCCAGGTAATCCAAAAACTGCATTTTCCTGCTCTGCAGCGAATTCCATCACCTTCCGCTTCCAATTCCGGGCAATCTTCGTTTCCTTCATTCGGCAATGCAAGCGGTTCTTTTTCATTCACCCAGTTAATAAATCTTTCCTCTCCATATGTTAATGCCATGATGCGAGCCATATGATAGGCCGCTTCTTCCGGCGAGAAACGCATCTCATTTTTCCCGACCATCTCTGTATTCCTTCGGATTGGCGGAAACATATAATCCGTCGCCTGTATCACGAGTTCTTCTGCGTTACAGAAGGCAAAGACCGCCTCCAAATCATGGATATTATTCGGTGTGACGCTAAAATTGATTTTGATACTAAAACCTGCTTTTTTCATCAATCGAAGTGCTCTTTTTACCTGCGTAAATCCCTTTGGATTTCCACACAGTTTCTCATATGTTTCATCCGATGCCCCATACAAAGTGACATTAAATCTAGATGGAGCACACTCCTTCAGCCAGGAAATTGTCTCCTCATCAATCATGGTTCCATTCGTATTGATAGTGATAATCAGTCCCATCTTTTGCAGTCCCGAAAGCACTTCTCGAAACTCCGGATATAGGAAGGGCTCCCCTCCTGTAAGTAGAAGGTACAGCATGCCCGCCTTTTTTGCTTCTTTGCCAAGTTGTAACCACTCTTCTTTTGTTCGGAGTCTTCCGATTGCCTCCTGCTCTGCTTTTGTTTTTCGAATATAGCACATCTTACAAGCCATGTTGCAACAAGGCGTCAATTCAAATGTACCGCTAATCGGAGTCCCTGATTTAGAAGCTTTCGTAAATAAATATTCTGTAATCTGTGGCATTACACCGCGTTCAATCATCTTTCTCTCTCTTTCTCTAAAAATGCTTTCAAAAAATGTACTGCACTCTCATCTGGCAGGCATTGATACCGATAAATCGGAACGTCTCTTGTCAATTCCTGTAGCATTTTCATCTGTTTCTCCACGAACTGCCGTTCCCAATGATGCAGTGACACCTCTGGATAGATGCTTACGATTGCCTGCGCTGCAGTTACTTTTTCGATTTCATTTGTTTTTGCCTGCTTTAAAATAATAATAGCATCTATTGGAACTTTCTTATTTTTATATATGCGTGAGGTACCCGCATAAGGAATCCCCCAAGCGGTCCACACATTTTTTTTATGAACTGCTGCACGATCCCCATTCACAATATTGGCACCTTGTACTTCTTTCCACAAGCGAGCCTGTGTCGATTTTCCAATACCGGACGGCCCCAAAAATAGAATGCCATGTCCTTCATCATCGATACATGAAGAATGCAAAATCATCCGTTCATAATATGAAAATAATTTTTCAATACAAATTCGATTCAAAATATCCGAACTCGTTGCAAAATATTTGGAATATTCCGGCAAATATTCCACCACTACCATCCCCGTTTGATAGAATTGCACAACGGCAAATGGTTTTTCATTCTTCTCATCCAAATGGAAGATTTGATATACCTCATCCATCGCCCCATAAACGGTCATTCCCTGTTGATGATGTTCCATCGGTATTTGTGGAATCTCGTTGCAAGTTTGAACTGTAATACAGCACGTTTCCTCTTCAATTTCTTTCTCTATAATAAATGGTCTTGTCCGGTCTGTGATTTTTATTTCCTGCTCACATTGCAAGCGTATGAAAAGATCGGACAATTCTAACAAATATTCTTTCATCTTTCTCCTATACAAAAGAAAGGTCAATGGCCATGTGGCCACGACCTTTCTTGTTTTTTTAATTATGAGCGGAACATTAAAAACCCTGGGGCTGGATTGTTGTAACATATCCCTTCCACACCTTCACCTTCCCATTCACATGCTGTGTCTGAAGTTTGTATACTAAACAGTTTAATTCCGCCAACGTCCCACGCGCACGGAATGTCATTGAAAGTAACATTTTCTTTAATAATGTTATCCCAACAATCTCTTCCCGCACCGGTCTGTACAATGTCAAATCTTTCGATACAAGCCATCGGCTTTCTGTATTTTTTCTTCATGTCTATTTGCCTCCGAACAAATTTTGGAACCACTGACCGATTTTTTGGAACATTTTTTCGAAGAATCGGGCGATGCGTACAAAGAAACCTAACTTTTCTTCTTGCTCTTCTGCTTCTTCCTCGACATCTGTCATTTCTTCTTCCTCTATCTCTTGTCCTTTTGTATCTGAACTGTCTGTCTGTCCCGTTGTTACAGTACTTTCTTGTTTCTGTTCTGAATTCGATGTAATCGGTTCTTCTTGTTTATTGGTTACAACCGTCTGCGATGGTGTGATTGAGGTATTCGGAGTGTTCGGAGTACTCGGAGTACTTCCTGGTATCTTCTCCTCATCACCATCTTCAATTTCCGGTGTCTCCGGTTCTTCCGGCAATGGCTCCGGTTCTGGTGTCGGTGCCGGTCTCCTCATAAACATCACCATATTGTTCACTGTTTCAACAGTTTCTGTTCTTGATATTTTTTGGACATAATCTGTAGCAGGTTTATACAAGCTAGTAACACAAAGTTTTGTGATACTTAAAATTGCTTCCTCATTCTGTCCATCCTTGTCCGTCAAGTTGTTTCCAATTACAATATATCCATCCCTTGGTTCAATCTTATAAGACTGGTCAATGGAGTGATTTATCTCCATTATAGTTGGATCCTTCTGATTGTCAACCCCAGTCACATTCGCATAAACCTTTTGACCATTCAGGCTCTTCATTCCTACATAGTAGGTATACTGCGGATTTACCTTTAACACAATCGCTTGACCCTCTTTGAGATAAACTTCATTTTTCGGACCCACAGACTCATATACACTAATGTCGGTGGTATTAGCACCCTTGTCATCCTCCTGTCCTACCAAACAGTCGACGAACACTGCTCCTTCTTGTCCGTTATACTCTTCCGTATTGAAACTTTCGTTATCTAACAATATCTCACGGACAGTCTTAAAGATTGCATTTTGTTCATTTTCATACGCATCCTTAATAATGGAATTATATTGGTCATGCAAATGGTCCGCCGTTCGGTCTCCGCCCAGAGGGTTATACACTCGGATTCCGTCAAGATAATATTCAAAACGTTTCTCACCTGTCATTGCCTCCGACGCACCGGTTACAGCCAATGTTATCTTATATGTTCCATACTTCAAATTGTTAAACGAAATTGTCGGAATGTTGTAATAATCTCCCGATACTGCTAGGTTGTCCACGATGACTGATTTGGTGACTTTCTCTTGTTCCAACATTGTTGTCCCTTGTAACATCGCAAGTACCATGCCAGACTTGTTATTCGTTCTGGTATAGATATCCACACCGGTTCCTACAAATGTAAAGGTTACCTGTGCACCTTTACTTTCATTTGTCCCGACGTCTGCCTTATGCGCACTTCCGTCAGAGAACGTCGTATCATTATTCATGGAATCAATCCATCCGTGTACATCTCCATATGGTTTCTCTTCCAAATGTTCCGGAGTTTCTGTATTTTTATCACTTTCCCCGACTATAGTCCACTTCTCATTATATGTGAACCCTGAAACTCCTGTTTCAGTATCAGTGATAAAGGAATCTTCATAATACACATTGTTTGCCGGTATAACATTAACTCTCGTCCATAGATTTCCATTCCTGTTTGCATCCTGTTTTCGAATAATCGCGTCATCGGTATTACCGAATACATAGAATTGCTCCGGATTTCCCCACTGCATGTTCATTGGTGTATAATGCACTATCTTCTCTTCCAGTCTTGCCTTTCCATATTCCAATCCTTCGGTATTTACCGCCGGGGACTCTGTGTTGAATCCATTCATACCATCCGTCACTTCTGAATCCAAGTGTTTTGCAGTTCCTGTACTTCCCATTGCCTGTCCTTTTTCCTGCGTTTCTACCTGATTGTAATACCATCCCGCCAATTCGAATTCTTTTGCGTAATCCAATACATACGAACGTTCTGTAAAGATAGTTGTCGGCTGTTCAAACGGAAGCAATAATTGTCTTGACCCGTATCTATCTGCCGGTAACCAGATACCAGATGTCTCATAGTTGGTTCTTGTCGAACGTCCCCATTCCACATCGTCTTGCGCCTCAATCTTTGTGATAGTTACGATTAATTTGAATCCAGGATGATTTTCACTGATATATCCATTAGTGAAATCATATCCCGAAATATCCACGGTATGTGGTGAATAATTTTCTCCATCTGGATTGGTTGTATTCGCTGCGCCCCAATTATATACTTGGATGTACGGTATCTCTTTCGGTTTACCATTTACATCTGATATTTCTACCTTTTCCACAGATTTTATTCCGTCTTTCAGTGCAAGTTGTGTAAACAATTTCTTATTCTCTGCCCACGTAATTCCTTTTGTCTGTGGGTTGTAGGTTCCATTCTGCGTATAGATTGTAATCACAGTATCTTTTGTTAATTCCAACCCTTGTCCCATAATATCTCGCATAATGGTGTCGGAGTGCAGAATGATTTCTGTAGTAATCTTTGTCGTAATCGACTTCACAACATCTGCAAAGAACTGCTTCAAATCATTTTCACTCTCTGTAGTTGAGTAATGCCCGGTTCCAGTTTCCTTTTTGTAAGATCCTGACTTTTTGTAAATTGTATAATTACTCAGTTTTCCGCTACTATTCGTTGTTGCGTTACGATTTGTACTAATCGTTACTGGCCAACCACTCGCTTGTGTGAAATGCCATCCCACTCTCGCTGATGATCCGGAAGGTGTATGATTTCCATAACGCAATTGGTAATACTTCCCTGATACTTTTACTGCATAGGTGCCCCCGTCATTTATATTTTGGCTTTTTGCTTCGCTATAGGTCGGCGTAGTAAACACATCATCCATACTCTTTGCCATCTTGTAGTTAGAAGAAACAGCATGCATAAAGATGGATTCCTCACTAGTTCCCGTAACACCATTACTTTGATACAAACCTATCGTGTAACTGTACGCATTATATGTGTTTTTTGTCTCGTATGCGAGTGCAATGGCTCTGTTGGCTTCAGTTGCATCAAAATCGTATTTTCCCGGCACACCGTCGGTAAACATAACCATAATTCTGACGCGGTTATCGCCTTCTGCAATTGGATTGGCAGCAAATACTTTGTTTGCCATCTCAATACCGTATTCCACACAGGTACCTCCACTGGCTCCCAAATGTGATACGGATGCCTGCAAGCCCGGATTGACTCCTCCTGCCCCATTTGCACCAATCGAAACAGGAACCAACGCATCTTTATACACATTCAATTGTGGGCTGTTTCCCGTGGTATCCGTTCTCGTATACAAGTCGCCATGATTATCAACACATGTATAATTATTCCCGGTTCCATATGCATGAATCTGGCGTTTTTCAATACCTTTTCGATGTGTCCATACATCTACATGGTAAGTGAAGAATTCTTTTGCAGAATAGAGTTTCTGCTTTCCGTCATATAACCACAAACCACTTGCGTTTCGCACTAATTCCACAAAGTCGCCGTCAACATATCCATAAATCGGGCTACCTTTCAACTGCTCTGTTCGTGCTTCTTCCTCCGTTAACAAATGGTAATAGGTATCGTGGTGTAACAACAGCTGATATTCGCCGTCGCTTAATGCATAGTAGGTTCCATCTGCCTGTGGTTTTTCATTAGTCTTCGTATAAACAAATCCTGTGGTCGGATAATTATGAAAATCCCCGTTGGAATCAAACACACCAGTATTTACCCATTTTTCATCACTACCACCTGCAATCGGGCAACCGTCTCCGGAACCTCCCATACTCTCGTCACTGGCGTATCCCACCATTGCAATTCGGTGGTCCACCTCATTCTGCCGTCCATGGTCTGCAATTAACGTGACAAAGTTACTTACCGAACTTTGAAGTTCATCTAAGAACCCATCTTTATAGATGGAACCCGACTGGTCGAGTACCAATACAATGTCTAGTGGCGTATTTTGCAGAATCTGCGTGGTAATTGGATTGTCTTTCGTGTACATATCCATAGTAATGGTATATGTACCGTCATCCTCAAGTATTGCATCCTTACTGATATGAAGATTGCTTTCTACCTGTTCCGTGTAACCATCACTTCCATCCGGAAGATAGTAAATGGTAATCAATATCTGACCATCTTTGCTGACAATAAACGGCTCTTCATTTCCGGCTTCCACATAATCACCTTCGCCGAATTTGTATCCCGCATACTTATATCCATCAAGTTGTAGTGTCTTGCTTAAAACACTTACCTTTTCTCCAAATGGAATATTTTTAAACACTTGTGCCTTATGTAGCACTTTACCGGTATTTAATTCCAGATGTCTTACTGCATAATAACCGCTTTTATCTGAGATATCGATTTTATCCCAAGTCGCCGTTAGTGTAATATTTTTTGAAACAGCAGCTCCAATCGTCACCTGCCCACCGGTCGTACTGTCGATAATTACCGAAGACTGGTCTTCTTCTGCACAACTCCAACCGGTAAATACATACCCCGCACGATATGGCAATGCGGTCAAGTAATCAGAAAAACTCCATGTGTGGCGATAAGAATAGATTAAACCTTCATCATTGCTATCAGTCATATACTCATCCATGCCGTAAATCGTATCATCTTCGGCATTCATATCAAATGTAATCGTATATGTTTTTGGAACCAATGTTACCTGTAATTCATGGTTTTCATCATTTAACTCGTTATCCCACCATGCATTTGTCCCAAAGTAAATAGTATATGGCGATGTCTCTGGGTCATATCCTGTTCCATTTTGTACATATACACCTTCCACATTACCAAAAAGTTTGAAATCACCGGCTTTGTATTCATATAACTTACCATCCGTATGCCATTTCCATACAGACTCTGAGTCCAATCCGATTCCGTCGGTTCCCATCTCAATCTTCATCGCTGTATTCGCATGCTGGCTGATAATCTCAAATTTGTCACTTGTACCCAAATTGCGATATAAAATCTTTGCATGTATATCACTCGGTCGATATGTACTATTAATCTTGGTCGCATCAATGACAAGTCGCTGCTCATAACTTTCCGGTTCAAAGGTCATTTTTACATTTACAGTACAATCTTTCATCATATCGGTAACAATGTTTTCATCCGCGGTAAATGTTTGGTCTTCATCTTGGCTATCATATGTAGCTGTATAGTTTAATTCCAATACATGAATCCGATAATCTGCCCCATCTGCGGGAACTACAAACGAATATGCATCTGTTGTTCCGATGTGTGTTTGCGGGTCATATTCAATCGCAAGAATACAACTCGCAATATCGTTGTAAGCAGTTCCTGTTTTCTTCTGTAATACAATTGCTACTTCTGTAGCTCTATCACGTTCCCAAACACTTTGCTGCGTTCCATTCAAATCATAACTTCCGTCAACAGTCACACTTCCGGATAATTCAACCGGCTCTTTCCATCTTGCAACATAAGTCACATTTCCTGTCAAATACGAGGTGAACATGTTCTCTGCACGTTCCGCATCTTCGAGAATCTTATCCCCATTTGCATCAATGAACCAACCATCAAAAAGTAACTGCGTATTCCCCTTTGGAACTGGAACAAACAGATTCAAGTTCGGATACTTATACTGTTCGGTCATTGTATGTTCGTCTTTTGTTTCGATTGTTCCGCCGTTTGCATCAAAAGTGACAGTGAATGGGGTAGCCGTCACTGTGACTACCAAGTCACCATGTTGTACGATTGTAGCGTCGTTATCACTTTTCGCTGCAAAGTACGCACCTTTTCTTCCTAATAAATCATCAGTCGGTATCTTCCCACCTTCAGCACTTACCGTCGCATTGTAAAGTCCGGACATGTTAGATGCGTAATTCACCTTGTCTGTACTTGTTGCAGGCACAACTGTTCCATCCGGCATGACAAAGGATGTGACTTCCACTCGATACTCATATGGTTCATCTGAATCCGGCCAATTCCCCCACACGGAATAGTAACCTTCTCCTGTTCCGTCCGTTCCAATCGAAACCATGCTTGGAGCAACGATTACACCATTCTTATTTCTTTGTTGAGTAATAAGATACCAGTCTTTTGCATCACTTGTGGATTCAACATCATTACCCCAATATAAGATTTTCACATTCACTGCCTTTGGATACAGTTCTTTTGGCATACCTTCTGCCATTTGCACCTTAAAATGCAAATCATGATTTGACGGTGCAAATTTATAGTTCACTATTATTTTGTTTGGATTCGTCGCATCTTTTGTAATTGCTACATCATATCCATTTTTCGAAGTCGCGATATTATATGTGACATCTTTTGGCAAATAATAAAATGTATATTCGTATTGAATTCCGTTTTCTGTTTCCTGAACCTTAACATTCTCCATTAATTCGTCGCTTAAGGGGTTGCTTAAGGATACCGGTTCTCCTACCGGCTCATTTACTCCATTTACTACCTGCATGAGTTGAATAACCACATCATCTCTCGTCTCTGCGATGTCATTTCCTCCATTTGCAGGCCTATAATCCACATTAACCGTTACTGTGACATTATTGCCTTCTTCCCAAACAGCATTCAATACCTGTGGGGCTTTGATTTCGGAAGTAACGAGTTGCCCTGCCTGCAAAGTAGTATCACCATACGTCCATCCTTTAAAGACATACCCTTTTTTTTCCGGTATCTTATCCGTAACAAGCACCTGCTCGTTCCCGTGATAAATATCCTTGAATACCTCTGTTCCATCACTCATATATTTCGCGGAATAATATTGCAAGGTTGTACTACCATTTTGATTAAAGATAATAATCTGATGTCCATGTGCATCCACATAAGTTTCAGACTCTTTCGACTCTTTGTAATACACGTAATAGGTGCCACTTTCTGTGACTGAAGCAGCGTAAACACCCGTTTCCTTATAACTCAATTCAATATATTCTGTGTCTTGTCCGTCTAGTTTAACATAGAAGATTCTCTCTTTTCCTACAATATCCTTAATATCCGTTGCAACATTATCCAGATTTGTCTCTACTGAGATTTCATATTTAGGACGGAAATACCATTTGACATACAAAACCACATCCTGCGTCACAGTAATCTCGTCGCCAGGCATGTAATCTTTTCCCTTTCCGTCTGCCTGTGTATTCCAACATTGGAACAAATATTCGTCTTGTCCTACTGTTTTTATCAAGTTCGGATCAGGGGTTTCAACTGTATGAACATGGCCGCTTGTTAAATTTACATACTCATCTTCATCCGGAACAGTTCCGGCTGTATTTCCATTCCCATTATATGTCACGCTAAAGAGTGGTACTTTTTTATACAGATAAACATTGGTTGCATTTGAAGTTCCAGTCCATGCACTATTGTTACAAGTGACATAATAACGTCTAAACCAGTTTGAAACGCTTACCCGATATGCTCCATTATCACCCTGTTGTGAAAATTGTAGCGATTGGCTACTTGTGGACCACGACAAACTCCCACTTGCAACATTTAAATAGCGATTTCCACTCTTTACAGTTCCCTGACTATCATCACTGAAAACAAATGTACACGCTGCGTCATTATCAAATAAAGGAATTACCCCATCCGTCGCAACTGCCGTTGTGTTTGCTATTTTATTGCCATTATTTGTCAGAACATTGACTCTTCCGGCCGAATTGTTTGCAATCAGATACTCTTCCCCTGCATCAATCCCATCTGTATCCAATACGAATTGGTGGCTATCACCTGCTGCAAACAGCGGCATCGCAGGCACATTACTTATAACCATTACTAAACACAATATTGCTGCCAAAATTCTTTTTTTCATAAGTCTCCTCCTCCGTACAGCATTTCTTCAATAATCTTCTTATTGGCTTCAAAATCAATTCTAAGGATGGACATTTTCTTATAAGTGTCCCCCACATAGGTTCCTGCCGCCGGTATACCTGCTTTATCAATTGCAGGATTCTGCGCCATAACCTCCGTAACTCTCTGATAAATATATTCTAAACTCATGTTGGTTCTAACCTGCGTCATACAGAACTGAATCAAGGTAAGTATTTGTGCCGGATTCTTGTTGCTCATAATCTTATTATATGTCGCATAGAGTACATCTCTCTGCCTACTGGTTCTTGCAAAATCCGAACCAACCTTACGATTTCTCGCATGTGCCAGAGCCTGTTTCCCATCCAAGAGATTTTTTCCTTCTTGAAATTCAAAATGATATCGTTTTAGATAATTAACTTCCTCTTTTGTAAGAGTCAGTTCAATTCCCCCAATTGCATCGATTACATGCACGAGGTTTTCAAAATTAATTACAATGTAATTCTGTATATCCAGACCGTATGTCTGATTAATGGTATTGATTGTAAGACCAACGCCACCATATGCATAACTGTGTCCCAAACGTGTCATTCCATGTCCAGGGACTTCCACCAGCGAATCTCTCAGAAATGAAATCATACTGGCTTTATTTATTGTTTTATTCCACGATAGCAACATCATGGAATCTGAACGCCCCGAATCCGAATTAGGGTTTCTCGAATCAGAACCAACCAAAAGTACATTATATACGTCATCGCGAATCGGTTCTTCTTCTATAATCGGGACATTCTCCGATTGAAGGACTTCTTCTGTAATCTCTTCTTTTTTAACGATTTCGACCTTTTCTTCCACAATGGTCTCCTCCATAAGAGAAACCGTTCCCAGTATACACAGAGGTATCAACAGAAGTATACATATTATGATTGTCTTTAAAATTCGCCCTCTTCTATACCTTCTCTCTTCCTTCATTCCTGCTCCTCATATTCAAAGCTTTTCAATTGAAAACGGATAGTCGGCTGATTCTGACAGATTCTTCTTGGATTTTCTTCAAACAGAAGGTCCAAATATTTTGCCGAATAATTCTTTGCCAATTCATCATGTACATCCATCATCCATGGTGTTCGTTCCTGGCAACCATGTGCATCGCTGCCTATCACGCTAACCAGATTGTGATTCAATAACTGATATGCGGTAATATAGGATCTGTTTCCGAATTTTTTCAGCAAACTGCCTTTGTTAACCTGCGTCAAATATCCTTGTTTTCTCCACTGATAAACTAACTGCGGATTATCCTGCACAAATTCGTATCGCTCCGGATGTGCAATCACCGGACATATATGATAGCGTCGAATCTGGTCCAGCATAGTCTGCACGTAACCAGGATCCTCACCAAAGTCAAATTCCACCAACAAATAGCGACTTCTGTTGATGGTATATATCTTTCTCTCTTCAATTAATTTACAAATATTCGGTGTCACAAAGACTTCCATCCCTGCTATCACCTTGAGCGGAATACGTTCTGTCCGCAAAATCTCCCGAACGTGACGTATGTTATCCACATATTCTCTTGCTGTATATTGATCTACCACCCCATGGAGATTATAGTGTGGTGTTGCAACAATTGCATTCACTCCGCTCTCCACGGCAATCTCTGCCATTTCGAGGGTTTCCCTCATGTCCGCAGCACCATCATCCATACCGGGTAGAATATGCGCATGCATATCTATCATGTGTTCCTCCTACAGATCAAGTTTTTATTTCTGTTATCGCAGTGCCCTTCACACAATAAACACGCTGACACATGTTCAGCACACTTGGTCGGTGTGTTATTATAACACATGTTTTGTTGGATTTGTGTTGCAAAATGTTTGAAAGGACACGATTTTCTGTATCGACATCCAATGCGGAGGTCGCCTCATCAAATAGTAGAATCGGGGCATCTTTCAAAATTGCTCTTGCAATTGCTATTCTCTGCGCCTGACCTTCTGACAATCCTTTCCCTTTTTCTCCCAATCTTGTATGAAGACCATCCGGTAATTCTTTTACGAAGTCCCACGCACATGCGATCTCCAAGGCATTCTTTAGTTCTTCTTCGGTCGCCTCGCTTTTTACCATGCGGAGATTCTCAGCGATTGTTCCCGAAAACACGCTGTTTCCTTGCGGTACATAAGAAAACCATCGTCTGGTATCTGCATTCACTGAAATGCTTTCCCCTTCCGCTGTAGTAAGCGTTACTTCTCCTTGCTCCGGACAAATGAGTCCCAAGAGCATTCGCGTAATTGTCGTCTTCCCTTCTCCGGATGGCCCTACTAAAGCAACCAGTTCTCCCGGACGGGCAGTTAGATTCATTTCTGCTATTATATGATGTCCCTCTTTGTAAGAAAAATGCACATGAGAAGCATCAATAGTAAGCCCTTGCTTTGCACGTTTCTCCCAATGGGACGAAATTTCTCTGTGTAGTTCCTTCGGCAAATCAAATAATTCTCTTATGCGATGTGCCGATACGGAAGTTTCCAAAAGATTCGGAACCAGGTGAATCACTTGATTAAAGGATTTGGACAGCTGCCCCCTCAGTTGTAAAAACAAGGTCATTGTGCCGAAGGTAATATTCCCCGCCCACAATAGATATAGGCAATATCCAAAAGCAACGTATTGCACCACATCTCCCAAAACGGTCAGGCAAAGCTGCATCTTAATTGTAAACCAATTATATCCCAGATGAACTTCCTTATACTTATCTTGCCACATGCGCATGATGTGGCTATATTTTTCTACAATGCCAAAGGATTTGATTATGTCATAATTCTGAAATGTCTCCACCTCAAATGCCATCACATCACTGCTCACCTTTCGCACTTCTTTCTGATATTCCCGTTGTCTTTTTAACAGATAGCGAGAAGAAAAGAACAAGATCGGAGCACTTGCAAGCGCAATCAATGCCATCATTTTATTGAAGTACAGAATAACAAAAAAGGTAATTAAAAATTGATATACCGATGTAACCGCCGTTGGTATCCATCCAACTGCTCCGGAGCTCACCTTTTGCACGTCGCTCTGAAAACGATTGACAATGTCTCCACTTGGATATTGGCTTAGTTTCATCCAGTCGGCATCCATAATCTTATCAAAAACATCTGCCTGAATCGTATTATTCAGATTGAGATTCAACTTGGCAGAAACGCGGTTTGAAATGGCCCTTATCAGAATATTTGCAACCATTCCGCCAATCACAATTGCAAACATAAGCGCAAGTCGCTCTGTTCGATAATTGGTAATAATATCGATTACATATTTGCTCGCTATACTGCTTACGACACCTGCCGAGATACTAATCACTCCAAGGGCTGTGTATAGGGAGACCTGTGTTCTATATTTGCTTGTATATGATAGAATCCATCGCCAATCTTCTATGATTTCCCGAATGGCAGTTCTTGTCTTCCCCACGTTCTACTTCCTTTCCCTTTATCAGTCTCCATTAATCACACAACCGATAATGTGTGTGCTATTATCTGTCAAATGTTGCATACCGTTCAAGATATAATCTGCACCGGCGAAATCCTTTCTTACGACGAACAAAGCTCCGTCTGCATACTGTGCCAACACACCTGCATCTGTCATCAGACCTACCGGGGCACTATCTAGAATTACATAATCCATCTGCTCCTCCAGTGACTTGATGACAAAACGCATTCGCTCGTCTGCCAAATAGTTCGCTCCGTCCACAACGGCCTTTCCGCCGGGAATAAATGCGAATTTCATACCGGAAGCCATATTCAATGCCTCCGCTGTATAAATACAATCTTTTATCGTAATAGACTGCTTGAGATAATCTACCAATCCCTTCTTCGTATCCAAACCTAACATTTCGCTGTCAGAAGGATTACGGAGGTCACAATCAACTAATGCTACACGCTTTCCTTCCTGCGCCAGGCTAATTGCCAGATTCACGGCAACTGTACTCTTTCCTTCGCCGGCCAAGGCACTAGTAACCAAAATCGTCTTTAGTTCGTGCTCCTTCGTGCTTCGCTCTACCTTATTTCTTACGATACGAATCGCTTCCTTAAAATCCGGATTCAATGTCTCATCCAAGATATTAAGATATCTTCGTTTTTTCGTGCTGCGTTTTTTTTCACGAACATAAGGAATACTGCCAATGCAGACCTTGTTCACATATTTTATACAATCACTTTCTCTTCGAATAGTCTTTCGAACAATCGATACAATTGCAACCCAGATAAGTCCTACTGCTGCTCCGATTGTGGCGCCCTTAATCATTGGATTAATCCAATCTCTCGTATTACTAGTCTCTGTCGGCACGCCGGTCTCATCCAGCAATTTCAAATTCACTTTACCGACTATCATTTCGGAAAATTCCGGATAATTCTCAATCACTGCCAAAAGAGTCTCCTGCGCCCGCTCGGCATCTTGATCTGTCACGGAAAGCGTCAAAATATTCGTAGACTCTTCTACACTTGCGGAAATAGTTCCCGATATATAGTCCACGCCCATCGCACGTGCCACTCGTCTCTGCAAAACCCCACTTGTCAACACATGTGGAAATGTTGTTGCCATCTGTTCCGCAGCCAGATTGTCAAAATAACTGCTCGTTGAGCTTGAACCGTCCAACTGTTCCTGCTTAATATTTACAGTAAACGTAGCGGATGCTGTATATAACGGCACATATTGTAGGTAAGCGTGTGTTCCGAATATTGCTCCGAGCAATATGGCCAAAAGGAGCACTCGTACCCACATTCTGCGAAGCGCAGTAAAAAAGTCGGAAACCAGGTCATTTACATTCATTCGATTGCTTTTTACAATTATGTTGTTTGTCTGATCCATGTTACTCTTCCTCTTTTACGTTGCTGTAATATTTGCCGTACTTGCCATATTTTCCATAGCGTCCGTAACGACCATAACGTTTGTATTTGCCATAGCCATAGCGTTTCTTGTAGCCATATCCATAACCGTAGCCATATCCATAGCCATATCCATAAGAGAACAGAATCTCTGTCTCTGTAACAACATTATTAAAAATGCATCCTTGCAATCCTTCTCCGTATGCATTCAGCATATCGATGGAATCATTGATATTTTTGGCATCTGCCTGATTCTGTTTCACAACTAAGAGCGATAAATCAGCCATTCTTGCCCATATTTCCGCGTCTGAACGTTTCATACACGGAGGTCCATCGATAATAATGACATCCATTGTCTCTGTAAGTGTTTTCCACAGGTTCTTCATTTTCTGAGATGTCAGTAAATCTGATGCGTTTTTATAGGTCCCACCATTTAACATGGTGAAAAATCTACAGCCCTGTGGTTTGTAGACTACATTTGACACATCCTCTTCATTGGTCAGCCATTTTCCCCAGTTTGGATAAGCACCCTTCTTTACCTGCAGTATGTTTGCCAGCATTTTCTGACGCAAATCACCTTCAATCAACAACACCTTTTTGTAGCGCTGTGACATCAGTTCTGCAAGATTCAATGCAACCGTTGTCTTTCCTTCTTTTGGAAGTGTGCTTCCGATATAGATTACCTTCAGATTCTTCTTCGTCATCTGATAGATTAACTTCGTTCGAATCTTTTTCATTGTCTCTGTATATGTAAAACTCATAGAAGAATCTGTGATAAGCATCTTCTTTGGTTTTCTCAAAAGGCGATTCTTCAAGTTCAGGTATTTCTTCTCATGATACAAGGTCGCGTATTCCGTAGAAGCTAATTTTTCTTCCAACTCCTTGCGGTCTTTTATCGTATCCTTAAAATAAGAAAACATCACAACAATTGCAAGCATGACAACTCCGCCTACCAAGAAACCATATATAATGGACCTTTTTACATCCAACGGCGAGTTCGGGCTCGCCGGAAAAGACGGCTCTTCGAACACTTCCAAAACGACATTTTGAAATACATCTTCTCCGACCGTCGGATAACATTCAATCAACGTTTTTAGCAATCTGAGTGCTACATCCGGCCTTGAAGAAGTAACCGTCATCGTCAAAAGATTCGTCTCAGGTACAACGGACATACCGATACTTCCGTCAAAGGAAGATATCTCTAACTTTTCACACACCAACCGCTTCAACACCGCACTGTTGATAACAGCCTCGAATACATCGGTAAGCTTTGACACCTCCGATACGTTGCCGTATGGGCCGGTTGTGCTGCCCTTCACGGATACAACCATCGTTGCCTTTGATGTGTAGGACGGTTGATAAAACAATCCGGTCATCACATACGATAGAAATGCCGCCGCAATCGCAACAATCAGGATTGTCTTCCAATCATGATATATATCTCGTAAAATACAATATATATTTAGGTTATTTTTATCTGCATTGTTATTCACAAGTCTTCCCCTTTATCACTTTGTTACAACTACCACCAATCTGCTCTTCCCAATGCTGTTGGTTCCGTCCACCTGGTAATCCACGGTATAGACGCCTTCTTTGGATGTGTCCACATTGGATGTTACAGAAAGTGTACCTTCAATCGCCGAACCCACATAATAGGTATTCGGGTCAAAGCTGCTGTTTATCGGTAAATATATCAAATACTCCGACAAAACCACTTCAATACGTTCTCTGTTCGCATCGTATATCTCTATCTTCAACGGAAGGTATGATATCTTTCCCACGCTATCCATCACGCGGTATTCCACGTCATAGTTTCCGGCTGATGTCGCATTAATAACTGTTCCCAAGGTGTATTTGACCTTGTCACTCAGGTCGCCATCCAATCCGCTGGTAGCTCCCACCGCTCCTAAGATGTTCACGGTACTTCCTACCGGAAATCGAAGCGGACGCGACAATGTAAATGTAGGCTCCCTATAATCTTCATACACCAAGGTTCTCTCACATCTTCCGACATTTCCGCTATCATCAATTGCCGCATACGTGATAATTCGTGTATTGGCATCCGTGAAATTGGAAATCTTCTCGATAATCAAGGACTTCTGCACATCTTTTGTCTTGTTATCCTTTACGGTAACACCTTCTAAAAGTGTCTCCTCTCCGGCTTTCACGCTGACTTTAATCTCATCCTTGTCGCAGGTGATAACCGGTGCCTCTGTATCACGAGTCATCTTATCGTATGTATAATACATCCCTGCAATTCCTATGGAAATTATTAATAATAGTACGCTTAATACTCTGATTGCTTTCATTCTATTGTTCCTTTCAGAATTCCTTCTGTAATCAAATGCTCTAAGAATTCACGGACATCTTCCTGTACTTCTGATTCTTCCGCGTCATATTCTTCTAATATCTGCTGCACAATCTTTTCAAATGTAGTTTCTTCCTGAAGCAGATTCCATATAAGAACGCCCACTTCATTCACGGTAATGATCCCGTTAAATTCCAGTGCTTCTTTTCCTGTCGGAACAATGATATAGTCCCCTTCAATCTCACGGAGAACAAATTCGTTGGAAATCTTCATGTTCGGTGTCCTCTCTGAGAAGCCATACTTCTCCTTTTACTTTTTAATCATAATAGTATAGCATAAAATTCGACTTATTCCTACATGTTTTTTATAATACGTTTAATTTTTGAAATAGTTCCGTCAATTCCTCTACGCTGTCTGCTTTCATTTCTTTACTGATACGCAGTTCTTCCTTTGCTTTTTTCGCTTCTTTTACGTTCAGCATTTTGATCCATCGGCAAATCGTATAGTACGGATACAACCATGGATACTTCCTCAGCTTCGGATTGGCTGCTGCCAATTCTCGAAACGGTTGAAAAATTCGTTGCAGCATGTACGCTGCATCCCCGTTTGTCTTAGCCTTCTCTGCCATCACCTTGCTCTGCGAGGTTCCGTATAGTCCGCCTTCCAGAATGTACGTCTGCATCGCAAGACTGACCTCATCATGAGTGTCCTGCCCAAACCAGATATCAGAAAGACGCATCACATATTCCGCAAATACCTCCATCCCGCAAGCAGCAAACCAGCCTTTCACAACCTGCATATCCAGGGTAAGCATTTCCTTCAATGTCCAAATATCCAGCAGAAATCTTACTCCACAGCCACCATGTTTGAAATGATATAACATATGTGCAACCACATGGAAGAATAAATATTCCGGTTCCATATCATATCTGCACGAATTCTCCTCTGTCGGATGGACATATTCCCATACCTTTCCAAGGATAAGGTCCATCCCTTCCTCATTCTCTGTAATAGAAAAATGAAGCTCCACAATGACATTCGATGGTGTACGCATGGAAATATCATGATAGTTGTTCTTAATTATTTCGTAGCCAAGACTTGATGTGAGTAACTCTTTTGCCAGACCTAAGTCTTCTTCTTTAACCAAGATATCAATATCACCACTAGTTCTCAGCCATGGTTCTCTGTAATACTGCCGTATGACTGCCCCTTTTAACGGCACATAACTTATCTTCGCATTTTCGAATTGTCTGTATATTTGCTGTTCCTCCGCCACGAAGACTTCCTGTCGAAGAAGGGCTTTTCGAATACTCTTTTGAAAACGTTCCGATAGCGGCTCCTCACCAAGCATTTGATTGCTTTTCAGTGCAAGCGCCACCATGTGTATAAGCCCCTGCCTTTGGGCAAGTAAATAGAGTTTCGGCAAATGCTTTTTCTCAATCCCGGTCACCGTTGTCTTATGAATCACTGATTTCATTAATTCCAAAAACAGATTAATCTCTTCTGAATACATCTCGTGTGTATACCTTTTCCTTTACATCATCCAAACAAGAATCGTATCTGTTTGCAATGATTGAATTGCTAAGTTCTTTGAACTTGTCCAAATCGTTTACAATACGTGAGCCAAAGAAGGTCTCTCCGTCACTCAGTGTCGGTTCGTAAATGATTACAGTTGCTCCTTTTGCCTTGATTCGCTTCATAATGCCTTGAATAGAACTATGACGGAAGTTGTCAGAATTGGCCTTCATGGTTAATCGATAAACACCTACCACCACTTCTTTTTCACGACTAGCATCATAGCTGCTATTCGCCTCATAGCCTCCAGCAATCTCCAGCACTCTGTCTGCAATAAAATCCTTTCGCGTACGATTGGATTCCACAATGGCCGACATCATGTTCTGTGGTACATTTTCATAATTTGCCAGCAGTTGTTTGGTGTCCTTTGGCAAACAATATCCACCATATCCAAAGGATGGGTTATTATAATGACTGCCGATTCTCGGATCCAAACATACCCCTTCGATAATCTTACCTGTATCCAACCCCTTCGTTTCTGCATAAGTATCCAGCTCGTTAAAGTAAGAAACGCGAAGTGCCAGATAGGTATTGGCGAACAGTTTTACTGCCTCAGCTTCAGAATAACCCATGAACAGCACGTCGATCTGTTCCTTTAATGCGCCTTCCTGCAATAATCTTGCAAATGTATTTGCCGCTTCTAAAAGTCTCTCATTTTTCTCCTCTAAACCTACGATGATTCTGGATGGATATAAATTGTCGTAGAGTGCTTTGGATTCACGCAAAAATTCCGGGCTAAACAGGATGTTATCGCACTTCATTTTTTCACAAACACTTTCTGTATATCCTACCGGAATCGTGGACTTAATAACAATGATTGCTTGCGGATTACATGCTTTCACTTCTTCAATCACAGCCTCTACTGCGGATGTGTCGAAGAAATTTTTCTTGCTGTCATAGTTGGTCGGTGTCGCTACCACCACAAAATCCGCATCTGTATATGCAGCCTTCGCATCTAGCGTTGCCGTCAAATCCAACTCTTTTGTTGCTAAATATTCTTCTATGTAATCATCCTGAATCGGAGATATTCTGTTGTTAATCTTATCCACCTTCTCCGGAAGGATATCGACTGCTGTCACCTGGTTGTGCTGCGCTAATAAAACAGCAATTGACATGCCTACGTATCCGGTTCCTGCGACGGCGATTTTGTATTTTGCCATGGTCTGGGTCTCCTTATTTTTATCTACATATAAAAACTTCTGTACCACTCTGCAAACTTTCGCAATCCCTCACGAAGGCTTGTAGATGGTTTGAATCCAAAGTCTCTCTCTAAAGCACTGGTATCTGCATATGTCACCGGCACATCTCCCGGTTGCATTGGAACTAGTTCCTTGTGGGCTTCAAAATCATAATCTTCCGGAAGCACACCAGCACGAACCAGTTCTTGCTGTAATATATCCACAAAATCCAGCAAGTTCTCCGGGTGACTATTGCCGATATTATAGACTGCATATGGTGGTATCGGCAAACCATCTTCTCCGTTCTTTTTTGTCGGTGGGGCTTGCATTACCCTCTTCACGCCTTCCACAATGTCATCAACATATGTGAAGTCTCTCTTGCAATTTCCATAGTTAAATATCTGAATCTTTTCACCTTTGATTAACTTATTCGTAAATCCAAAATAGGCCATATCCGGTCTTCCGGCCGGTCCATATACGGTAAAGAATCGAAGTCCGGTTGACGGGATATTATACAACTTCGAATATGCATGTGCCATCAATTCATTACTTTTCTTTGTAGCCGCATAAAGGGATACCGGGTTATCCACCTTATCTTCTGTCGCATATGGAACTTTCTTATTCGTTCCGTATACAGAAGAACTGGATGCATAGACAAGATGTTCTACTCCTTTTGCTCCGTTATCATAAGAATGGCGGCATGCTTCGAGAATGTTATAAAATCCAATCAGGTTGGCTTCAATATAAGCATCCGGATTCGTAATGCTATAGCGAACTCCTGCTTGCGCTGCGAGATTCACTACGATATCCGGCTTATAAATACTGAACGTATCATCGATTAACGGCTTGTCCGCAATGTTTCCTTTGATAAATGTCCACTTTGATGTCGGAATAGTCTTTGCAATGTCTTCCACTTCACGCAATCGATATTCCTTGATGCTTACATCATAATAATCATTCATGCTATCAAGGCCTATAATATTTACTTTTTCTACTGTTTGTAATAATTCTTTCACTAGGTTCGCACCGATAAAACCGGCTGCGCCTGTGATTAGGATGGTTTTGTTTTGCATATGTATCTCCATTCTACTATTTTTGAGGATTCCAATAGCATCCTCCCTCTACTTTCTCAAATCCTTTTGGGGTCTCTTCTTCCGACGGATAAACCCACGCATCATTATATGGTACACTTTCATTTTTATCCCATCGTTGACCTTTTATCCCAAATAATGTTTGCAGGGAACCTCCCATATGAACAGCGATTTTCCCCATCTGTTTTATTCTAGATGCCAAAATAAAACCATATGCCCCACATCCTATAAGTGCCACATCGAAATCCCTCTTTTGAATTTCTTCAGTCATATAATCTAGTGCAGCAAACCAATCATCAAACCTATCATCTTCTTGATCAGCAATCGTCTGAACTGCTTTAATACATTGTAAATCAAATGACGGGAGTGCATTTGTGCCCGGAAAGATTTCCTCACGATGTTCTCTATATTGTCGTTCTATCGTTTCGGAAAATGGATGAATAACAAGAACTTTTTTTCCTCCCAATACAGACGCCCATCCTTTTCTTGCCGACCCCAAGCCTCCATTAGGCATCAGTCGAGCATGATTGCAATATTTTTTTACAATCCATTCCTCTCCAAAGAAATTCATAACACCTAACAAATCTATATTCGCACACGCCTCTGTTTCCAATTCTGCCCATTGAAAAAGTTTGTCTGTCTGCTTAGGGAAAAATCCTGCTTGAACAAACATCCTATCTAAATGTATCTGATTATACTTCACTCCCAATTTCTGCATTCTATGATACTCATATAGTGCAGCACCTTCGGTTGTTCCAAAACGTGCTGCCATAAAAGGTTTTCCTTCTTTTATGGCAGTTTGAAGAATATTCCTTCCTTCTTGTATAGTCATAACTCTCTGTCTTCCATATTTCTTTCGTTTAATTTTTTCACCTATCAAAGGAAAATGACGTACAATTCTAAAAACATTTGCCTTCACATCGCATACTATTATACTTATCTTTGAAAACATTGTTCTATCTCGCATCCCTTCATCTATGTTTCTATATTTCCCACACACGGTAACACCGCATTACCCCAATCTTTAAACCAATGTTTCAATTTTACAGACTCCTCACTGTGTTCTACATTGAATCGAAGTGCTGTACATCTGTCATAAAACATTACATTCCCCATCTGGTCTTCGTCGTATAGAATCACATCTACTGTGTATCTGCCTGGCACGAAATAAGATGTGTCAAAGGTGTACTCTTCACTATTCAATCCCTCTTTTTGATTTAAAGTGTCGCCAAACACAACCCCAACCGGCGTAGCGTCCATACCATTTACTACCATTTTAAACAGAACTCTTTCACTCGCATTCTCACTCTTCCACGTCATACGGAAGTTGAATTTTGCGCCATAATGAAACGTAGCCCGCTCTGCATCTAAGATTTCCAAACTCTGCAATGTATGTCTTAAATTGCATTTTCTGTGGCGTTTTACTGTTGACGTATCAAAGAAAGTGGTGTTATCCAAATCTTCATTCTTCATATAAATTGCTATTGCCTCATCGGTTGGACCTTCAAAGACTTTTTGACCATGTTCTAGTACGATACAGCGGTCACACAGTTTTCTTACAGTTGCCATGTTATGACTTACATAAAGAATCGTTCTGCCTTCTTCCTCTGCCACTTTCTTCATATGGTTGATACACTTGTTCTGAAAATTCACGTCTCCAACTGCAAGCACTTCATCCATAATCATAATCTCACTGTCAAGATGTGAGGCTACTGCAAAAGCAAGCTTCACCTTCATTCCGCTGGAATATCTCTTTACTGGTGTGTCTATGAATTCTCCCACCTCCGAGAATTCAACAATCTCATCAAATTTTTCTGTTATTTCTGCTTTTGTCATACCGAGAATGGCACCATTTAAATAGACATTTTCACGTCCGGTTAACTCCGGGTGAAATCCCGTACCAACTTCAAGCATACTGGTAAGTCGACCGTTCATGTAGATACTTCCATCTGTCGGCGCTGTGACGCGACAGATTAATTTTAATATCGTAGACTTCCCTGCACCATTATGTCCGAGTATTCCTAAGGTTTCTCCTTTCTTCACTTCAAAAGATAAGTTTTTTAACGCAAGAAACCTCTCGTTTTTTCCATAGGCACGAGCCCCTATTTTTATATTCGGGTCTTCTTTTTTACGAAGTTTTGCCATCTTTGACTGTATTTCTTCTTTTAAGGTTGTTCCACCAATCACACCCAAACGGTATTCTTTCGAAACATTCTCTACCTTTATTGCCAACTCATTCATATGTATACCCTCTGTAACTCCTTTATATCGTATCCATAAATGTTCTCTCTACTTTGTTAAACAGAGAAATACCGATTACCACAATTATCACAGTTGTTACCCAACTAATCCCATAGAATATCCAATCAATTGCACCAGTTCCCAAATATGCATATCGGAACATATTAATAATTGGGGTAACCGGATTCAACATGTATATATGATAGAACGTACTACCCGGAGATAACTGCATGCGACTAAACATGTCATATGCAACTGGCGAACAGTAAGACCATAAGCTGACACCAAATCCGACAACCATCTTCAAATCGCGATATTTGGTAGTTAATGAAGAAACAATTACACCAAATCCCATACCAAGTAATGCCATCTGGATCAGTATAATTGGCGTCATAAGAACAAACCAATTTGGCGACACATTTTCTCCTATAATCAGATAATAAACTAAGAATATAATCATGAATCCATATTGTATAAGAAAGGATATAAACTGCGAAATCGCCGTAGATATCGGCATCACTAATCTAGGGAAATATACCTTCCCTAGGATTGCAGAATTACCTGCAAACGTATCTGATGTATGTGTTAAGCAATGTGCAAACAATGTCCAAATGATAGTTCCACACAAATAGAAAATAAAATTGGGAACCCCTACTGCACCAAGCCCGGCAATATTACCAAAGAAAATAGAATATACTACCGTTGTGAAAAAAGGTTGAATTATAGCCCATGCCGGACCTAATATTGTTTGTTTGTACTGTGCAACAAAAGTTCTTCTGACAAAAAGAAGTATTAAATCTTTGTATGACAGTAATTCCTTCACATTTACAATATTTTTTTTATTACCTGTTTGTATAACAACATCCCATTGTTCATAACAATCTTTATACATATGACTTTTCATATTTCTCAACCTTTATATCTCAATATTTTTAATAAGCAAAGATTACCCGGACAAGGTCTCGTGTCAGATATTATTTCTTTTTCATTTCCTTCTCCTGCCCAAAAAACTTCACTTGAATACAATGTCTTTTTCCTATTATTCAACAATATCTTGTGTTTTGCCGGATTCTCATCGAACCGCTTCATATCTTCTTCCGTACAAAGATTCATCTTTGAAAATTTAAAAATCAAGTTATCAAAATTCACTCTCGCTTTTCTTCGATCCCATTTTTCCTTTGCTTCTTCTTTTGAACTATAATGTAAAAATACCATTTCAACATCATCCAACAATCCAATCGGCACATCTTCTTGCTTTCTTGCTTTTATTATAGATGCATACTTAGATTCTTCTGCTGAAATAAATTGTAATTCCAATCCAAGATAATACTCTATATTCTCTATGAATTTCAAATAATCTTTTGCGAAAAAATACAATCCTACAGTAGGAGATAAATACGGCATATCCAAATATTGATATACCCTACCCGCCCAGCAATTGTTTGAAATAATGGAAAAATCTCTTCTTTTTATTCTTTTACGATTATAATACCTTCGTATATAATACGGGCGCTCTTTCATCCACTGGATTATTTTTTTAATCTTTCGCTTTGTATACTGTCCTCTCATTTTTACCTACACATTTTCTATTATTTCTAACCATTCATCCACAATATTTTCAACGGATTGACTATTTCTTATTTCTGCTGCTTTTCTTCCACACTGTTCTGCAAATGTTGGATCTTCAATCATTCTTTTCATCGCACCATACAATGCATCTACATTTCTTATCGGCACCAAAAGACCATTCTGTTCATTTTGAATAACTTCTCTTGCTCCTCCACCCAAACAATCAGTACATACGCACGGCATCCCTATTGCCATAGCCTCTATCATGGAGTTAGACAGCCCTTCAAAGTCCGAAGAAGATACAAACATAGCACAATCCCTGATTCGCTGATGAACATCTGCAATTGGTAGTAATATCTTGATATGTTGCTGCATTCCTATTTGCTCTACATACTCCCTTAATTCTTCTCGTAATACTTCTTCGCTTTCTTCTACTGCGTTACCGTATATCTCCAAACTATATTGTTCATATTCGTTGTGCAATTTTGTAAAAGCATCAACTAGTAGTTTTAAATTCTTCTGATGTGCAATTCTACAAAAATTAACAATTATATTTCTGCGTAATCCTTCATATGGTTCAGGAAGGTTCCTCTTAATCGGATTATGTATTACTTTCGTATTTTTGTTTAAAACCTTGTCATAATATCTTTTTTCTTCTTCGGTTTGAAATACCGCCCCACTAGCCTTACCTAACAAATCCAGGAATCTTTTTGCTTCCTTCTCTTCTGGCAGTTCAACTTGTGGCGCGTTTCTCTCTGCATATATAATTTTACATCCTAATCCTTCTGCAGCACAATAAACTTGTTCATAGTAAGTGACTCCAAAAGGAATATATATTGCCCCTCTATTTAAAAGGATAAATGGACGTAATTCTTGTCCTTTTCTAATGTAACGAATTCTTGATGCCATATACTCATCCCAACACTTGATAAAACGGGAAATATATCGAAATCTTTTATACCATCGGATACGACATTGGGCAAACTGCATGTCACGTATAATTTTCTGTTTTGTTTCATTTTCCTTTTTAAAGGAATCTAATTGAATCAGTCGAACAGACTTATGTAAATCAAAGAATGGTTCTCTTGCAAGTTTCTTTGTCACAAGAATCGTTACCTTAAAACCCCGACTTGCTATCTCATTAGCTAAATTCGTTGCGTGCATAGCAACTCCACCATTTTGGTAATTACCAATTACAAATACCATATGTCTCATATTTTTTTAATTCCCTTTAATTTTTTTAACACACCTCTAACAATTCTACTCTGCTCTATCCTCTGCCTTGCAGGATAACTGTATAACAACCATAACACTCGTAATACACTACCACTTTTTATTCCTTTATACACTATCTGATAATAAGAATTTAAACGCTTCCATTCAACATATTGAAGAGATTCCTGTACACTTTTATCTTTTATAATCTCTTTTATCTTTCTTGTTTTTTCTTTGAATTTTTTGTTACTTTTTTCGCACTCGTTTATGATTCCCTGATATGCAAAAAAATAAGTACAAAGATGCATTTGCATTTCTAAATTTTGTTCTTGATATTTGCAAACATCCGCATACAATCTCTCAATAAGAGGCTTTATCACCCCCCAATAGTTTTCTGTGTATCCTCTTGAAAGAGAGGTGTCATTATTCGCACTTCTATTATGATACAAATATTCGTCATTAATTGAAACATATCTATTCGCACATAGTGTTGCTTCAAATGTCAATTGAAGGTCTTGACTTCTTCTGAAGCGCCGATCAAATTTTATATCATTACACTCTAGCAACTCTCTTCGATAAATTCTAAGGCAATTACTCCAGCGAATAACATCATTTGCTCCCTTTGGAGTGATTCCGGCTAATGTCCTCGACAATATTCTTTCTTTTATGTCATTCCTTTCATATACTCCCGGTTCAAGACAAATCTTGTTTTCTTCGGCTTGGTCCTTATAACAATTGCAGAATACAATATCTGCGTCATTTCTCACAGCTTCCAAATACATTCTTTCATACATATTCGGTTCAATCCAGTCATCCGAATCCACAAAAGCGATGTATTTCCCTTTTGCCCGCTCCATTCCATCTTGCCTTGCAGCAGCTAATCCCTCGTTTTCCTTATGATAATAAGAAAAGCGTTCATCGTCCACAACATACTCATTACTTATTTTAGCCGAACCATCAGTAGAGCCGTCATCTATCATTATAATTTCTATATCTGTTAGCGTTTGGTTTCTGATACTATCTAAACATTGTTTTAAATATTTTTCAGTGTTGTATATTGGTACAATTACACTCACCGAAATTCTTTTTCCCTCACTATACATTATTAAGACCTCTGTTCTTTCGCACCGTTTTTATATGGAACAATTCTAAATAACATCGTATAGGCAGATTTAACAAGACAATCAGCTTTTTCAAAAAGTTTCCTTTTTGTAACTCATAATAGGATATCTCTGCCCACTTTTTCATAACTATTTCTGTTAGCACCCTATGTTCATATACTTTATATCGCTTATTATTACGCAAAATTTCTTTCATCCACTTTTTTCTTTGCAAATCATAACTTTTACGTCCTGTTAAAAATCCAAAATGAATTTCTTCCCAATTGTCCGGCATCTGAATATGTAGTCGTGATAGTTGTTCCTGCATAATTTGTTTTGCGCAATCCATCTGAATATCTTTTTTTTCTCGAGATACTGCTTTGTCATGTATGCGGTATTTCAAAAGAACCTTAGGCACATTTGCGCATTCTCCATATTGGCTACATTCTACCCACATTCGATAATCTTGTGCATATAAATAATCCTCGTTATATTTTATTTTATATTCAAGCAACTTTTTGTGCACAAACATTGCCGTAGGATGAATGATATTCGTATGATTTCCAAATAGTAAATGAACCCGAAACTCTTCCTTAGAAGGGATCTGTTTTTTTACAATCTTTTGAGTGTGACGCGTTGCTCCATCTCCAAAAAGTTCCACCCATGTACCACATACAATAACTTCTGGATTATTGTTCAAAAAACGCACCTGTTCATCGAGCCTTGTCGGAAGACATTCGTCATCTGCGTCCATCCTTGCAATATATTCACCTTTTGCCTCTGCCAAAGCTCTGTTTAAAGACTTTGTTATTCCTATATTCTTCTTATTTTGTAAAAAGACAATACGTGAATCCTTATACGATTGAATAATCTTCGCATCGTCACCGTTGGAACAATCGTCCACAATAATAAATTCAAAGAAGTTATAAGTTTGTTCTAAAACACTTTCTATTGCTTTCCGCAAATACATCTCAGGTGTGTTAAAACTACTCATAATAATTGATACCATGCCCGGTACTACTTCCATCTTTACCACCCTATAATTTTTCTAAATTTTTCTCTTATAAATATGTTTATATACTGTTTTTTACGAAATGCTTTCCACACCTTAAGGTAAGACTGTCGAATATTTTCATTTCTATATATTTGTTCTTCATCCACATCTAATAAATATTGAGTCCAATCATATGCCACGATTTCTCTTCTTCTTTTAGACGTTTTTGCACTGCGATATAATTTTAATATACAATAAACTGTCTCATTAAAATTTCTTGCATATAATTTCTGGGTGAAATCTTCTTTTCGAACTCCCCATTCATCTATACATCTGACAAGTAGTTCAAATACATATTTTGTATTAAAATAGTTCAGTTCTCTCTTTTCGAATCCTTGCGAAGCTCCCTCGTTATTAATTTGGTAAAAATATAACAAATCGCCCATAAAACAAATGCTTTTCGCTTTTCTAAATGCGTCAAACGATTGAAATGCATCTTCACCATATCTTTTACTTTCCACTTCACAGTTTTCTAGATACTCATTTAATAGCATTTCTCTCTTGAATAGTTTTGACCACATTGACCCTGTTAATTTCCCAGTAACAATGTTCTCATACACCTCTGTTCTATCTTCCTTCGTTTTAAACAAACGTGTGTCTTCACACAATTTATGATATTTTTCTCTATCTATTCGATTTTCCACAAACCCAAAACAAATAATATCCGGTTGATATTCTTTAATACACTTTAATAAACGAGATACATATTCCTCGTGTAGTCTATCATCTGCATCAAGGAATCCTATATATTCTCCCTTACATTGCTGTATTCCATAAAGCCTTGTTAAAAACTGACCTTCGTTTTTTTTATGAAAAACTTTTATTTCATCCGGATATTTTTCTGCATATTGCTCGCAGATTTTTGATGTACTATCCGTTGATCCATCATTAACAATAATAAGTTCCCATTCTTTCGTGGTCTGATTGATAACTGACTGTATGCTTTGTTCTATATATTTTTCTGCATTAAATGCCGGAAGTACAATGCTTATTTTCATTTCTTTTTCTTCTCGACTCCTTTATTTGCTTATAGATCTTTTTTTTCCAAAAATATATCTGTATAGATATGTACTTTTTCCTCTTTATCATTTCATATAAATTACGGTATTTCTTATTTTCATATAGAGCACATTCGCCATTCTTAATCTCTGGTAAAAAACTATCCCAATTAAAATCAACAATCTGTTTTTTTTGTTCTATTTTTTGTGCTTTTTCATAATACATTGACATTGTATACATTGTATCGTTAAACCAACGTGCTTTTATACGACTAACAACATCGTTATTATCCATGCCCCATATTGGTATGTATTCTATGATTTTTTGATACACATGTAGCATATTCTTTTTTGCAATCGTTTCCGGATGAAAACTTCTTGAAACGCTACTATCGTTCATTCGATAATAGTATAATGCTTTGTCTATGAATCTGATTTTTTTTGCAACAGTTAACGGATATAACGACTGTAGCAAATCTTCCCCCATATTTTTTCCAATATACAAATCATATGGTGTGTTGTCTTCTTTCAAAATACTTGTCCGTATGGCTTTTGAGCATATACTTGTAAAATCTGCAGTGAACAAAAATCTTTCATACAACTCTTTCTTTTGTTCTTTTTGCCACAATCCACTACACTCTGCTACATTTCTTCTTATTACTTCCCCCTCTTTTTTGTAATAATAAAAAGTATATAGAATGATATCCGTTTCTTTATCCTTCTCAATTTCGTCTGCCAAAGTACTCAATAACTCGCTTTTAACAAAATCATCTGAGTCTACAAAAACACAATATTCCCCTTTTGCCTCTTGAATACCAGCTCTTCTTGCTGAAATCAACCCTTGATTTGTCTTATGCATCGTTCTAATCTTTTCAGGATACTTTTGAGCATACGCATCACAAATAGCACCACTCTTGTCTGTCGAACCATCATCCACCAATATCACTTCATAATCTTGGTAATCTTGATTTAAAATAGAGTCTACACATTCTTCAATGTACGATTCAACATTATAAACTGGTACAAGCACACTAAATTTCATCTTTTATTCCTCTAATAGTTCATTCCATTTTTTTTGGTAGATTTCCCAATCGCCCGAATAATCTTTTTCTTTCAATTTATTTATAATATCATTATACAATTTATTATTAGTAATAAGTTCTATAATACATGTTGCCAACTTATCACTACTTATATTTGCAATCAATCCATTTATTCCTTGTTGAACAATAGTTTTTCCTCCTATTGTTTCAGTTGTTATGACTGGAGTTCCTAGCATTACCGCTTCTAATATTGCTAATGGATGTGCTTCTTCATAGGATGTCTGTACATATATATCGCATCCCGCAATATATGGATACGGATTATCCAGCATACCCGTAATTGTAATGTAATTATCCAGTTCGTATTCCCTTATTAGATATTCTACATTCTCTCGTTCTGGTCCATCCCCCACAAAATACCAGTGGAAAGGCACTCCATTTTCCTTTAGTATATATCCAGTCTTAACTGCCAAATCAATTCCTTTTTCTTTGGATAATCTTCCACAGGTACATAATATTTTCTTTTCATCAAACTTTTGCACTTGGTACAGCATACTCTTTTTCTGTATTTCTTGAGCATCTACGTAGTTTTCGATATATGTAATCTTCTTTGAAAACTGTGGATAGTTACTACACAAAACATCTTTAACTCCAGCATTTACTCCAACGATACCATCATAAGACGCCATAATCTTCTCATGAATTTCATGTAGTTCATCCATACTGCCATGGTAAAACATTATCTTTTTTCGGGCAGTTACATATTCTGCCACAAATTGTGCTGTATAACCCTGTATGTATGAAATAGCTACATCGTACGCTTCAACATTTTTAAAGTATAATTCTTGTTCCTTTTTCATTTGAGTTCTAACAATGTAATTATTTAATTTATGATGAAAATTATTTTCTGCCTTAGTCATTTCCAATACTTTGCTTACCACCTCGCATAGCGTCCAAAAAATAGCCAAGGGTCTTCTATAATAACTAGTTCTATCTTCGTTGATAATAATCTTATTAACTTGCGGATTAATATCCTTTAATAACTCTATTCTATTCTTCCTCACGTAAAGAGTAACTTCATTTTCCGAATAATCAATTGCATTCAAAGCTGCTATAGTTGCCTTCTGCACTCCTCCATGATTCATCTGATGTACCACAAATAAAACTTTTCTTTTCTGCATCTCATTATCCCTTATTGGCTATTTCTTTAGCTGGCACTCCGGCAATTACTGTCCCTGGTTTTAAAAATGATTTTGTCACTACGGCACCGGCACCTATAACACAATCATCTGCAATCTGTACCTTTCCGATAATAATCGCTCCCACTCCAACATCCACGTTATTTCCTAATGTTGGCGTCTCGTTTTTTGCGCCTGTTCTTTTGTTTCCTAATACATTATTTCCATGGAAAACACAATTTTCTCCAACTTTTCCATTAATCACAACATTTTGGTGACATATTTTTATTCCTTTTGCTACAGCATTCGGAGATATTTCAATACACAAAGATTGCCCTTGCCTATTCTTTCTTCTATCACATATCTTAACTCTCCACGCCCAATATTTCTCACTTACTTTCGTTTTTGCATTATCTCTTCTTTGACACACATACTCATATTGGCGTAGCAAATATATATATTTATATATTTCATATTTTAAAGTTTTTCGACACCTATACTCTGATATGTTCGAACATTGTTCAAAATAAACTTTACGCTCATATTGTAACAATTGTTTCAATTTTTTTCGATTTTCCAAGACTTGTTTTTTCAATTACACTAACTCCATCCACTTTTTCGCTATATTCTCCAATGACAATTCCTCTCTTATAAGAACTGCATTACTCGATAATCTATCTGCCAATTCCTTATCTTCTACAATTTGCTTCATTGCCTGATACAACCTATCCACATCTCCCACCGGAACAAGGAGTCCATTCTTTCCATCCTCTATGATTGCACGTGCCCCTCCAATCGGGCAATCTGTACAGACAACTGGCAAGCCAATCGCCATTGCTTCTAACATAGCGTTGGACATGCCCTCATAATCAGAAGAATTCACATACATGCAATCCTCTAATATTTCTTCATGCACATGCTTACTAAATGGCAGGAATTCCACACATTCCTGAATCCCCATTCTTTGGATATCCTTTTCCAGTTCTTTCTGAACTAAAATTCCTTCTTCATTCAAGGTATCTCCGATAATCCGCAAGCAATATTCCGGGTAATCCTTATGCAATAACGCAAACGCATGAACCAAGAGTGGAAGATTCTTTTGTTTTGAAATTCTACAAAAAGTACTAATCTTTTTATTTCTTTCTCCACCATATGGTTGTGGTAATCCTTCTTTCAGTGGATTCGGTATCACAACACCTTTTTCTTGAACATTGACAGGATATTTGCTTTTTGCATCCTCTGTCTGAAATACCGCCACATCAATAGAACGATAATATTTTTCAATAAATCTTTTTCCGTAGCGTTTTTTCATTAATCTTTCAGGATTCCCTCTCTCAGATATAATGATTCTATTAGGCAAGTTTTGAGCCGCAAGTACAACCATTGGAATAGATGGCTGTAAAAACGTAATTACATCCATTTCCGGATTCGTGGTCAACTTTTTCCTTAATTGCTGTATTTCCTCTCGATATTGACATTGAAAGGACCACTTGGCAAATATAGCCGGTACCTCTATATGAAACATTTCAAAAAGTCGACAACATGCAGATGCACACCATCTGTTCACTCTCTTCATACGATAATCTGTCCGTTCCAAATACTGTATTGGAATTTCTTCGTTCAGGTCAACCCGAACAGTTTCTTCCTCTGTTGCAGATGTGAGCAGAAATTCCACCTGATATCCATTCCTATGAAATTCATTCATAATTAGCGATGCCACTCGCTCAGCTCCTCCGCCTTTCATAACGGACATCACCATCAAAACTTTTTTGTTCACAATTTCTTAACTCCCTTAATAAGAATCTTATAACCAATCCACAGCATCTTACTATGACATCTTACTTTCAATGCTTTATCATGGTAATGCTCATCTTTTGCTATATTTGTTTTCACCCACTCATATTCTTGTACACACTTTTTCTTATCGCATCGAGTAAGTTTTTCATATGTATTGAAACAATTATACGCACAACGGATGGTATAATCATTTGTGCCTGCATAATCAACAAATTCATTTGCTTGTACGCTCACTTGCTTGTACACTTCAACTGCACTTACGAAATTTTTCAATACTTTTTTGGATGTCATAACAGAATCCCTTCGATATCTATGAAAATATAAATACTCAGGAACATGCGCAACTCGCTCCGCTTTTAAAAACGCATAAAATGTAAATATCATATCTTCATAAATAATACCCTCTGTAAAAACCAAATTGTTCCTTCGTAAGAAATCTCTTTTAAACAACATCGTCCAAGGTGGTACACGAAATTCCTTATTTTTAATCTGTTCATTCATGAGTTGCAAACCATTTGAAACATTATAATGTTTGTAGTGTGAGTACATTTTTTTTGAAATTTTCCCTGTCTTTTCTTCAATTGCAAACGCATTTAAAAACACAATTTCTGCATTTTCTCTTTTAATGCATGTTACAAGTTTTTCAAAACATTCTTCGTTTAGCCAATCATCACTATCCAAAAAATAAACATATTCCCCTTTTGCACTACGCAGGCCACTGTTTCTCGCCGAAGACGCCCCTGCATTTTCCTGATAAAAAACTCTAATCCTATCATCTTGCTTCGCGCACGCATCACAGATTTCTCCCGAAGCATCCGTAGACCCATCATCCACTAGGATAATCTCAAAGTTCTGATATGTTTGTGCAAGTACACTATCCACACATTCTCGCAAATAGTTTTCTACATTGTATACCGGAATAATCACACTGATTAATCCTTGTTTCTCCTGTTCCATAACACCACCGCTTTTGTGGCAACTGCGCGTTTTATATCCGAAAGCACTCCTCCGGAATAATGTCGATTCATTGCCTTTTGTATCTTTGTATCTATATAAGGCTCTATCAATCGAACCTCGCTTAACGCCTTCGAGATATCCACCTGCATCTTTTCGGCATCTTCTTCCTTACTGTGTACTCCCGATGCATCGCACCCAATGTTTTGCACATAGGAATATTTCGGATACACAGTTAGCATATTTTTCTTTACCAAATGTGCACCAAAACGCACGGACCAGGAACTTCCGTTTCCTTTCGTCTGTCGATAGAGACGCAAGAATCGGTCACTTCCATTGGCATTTAACCTTTGAACCAATTTCACATCCTGATAGAATGCTTTCATCTCCTTTAATTCCCAGTCTACATTCTCCCAACGGTCCTTCCAGGTTGCCCATCCCCAACTGCAAGAACGATACGCAAAAAATACATCTTCATAGTTTTCTTTGTCGGAAAAAAACTGTGGTACATAACCGGATATGGAACCAATCCTTTGATTAGTCTCATAATGTTCCAAGCATTGATTCATATATTTCAAAAAGAATTTCGATGGTACACAATCATCCTCCAAGACAATTACGCTTCCCCATTCACCTACCACCTGGGTTACCCCTGCGATTACAGACTTTGCAAGCCCTCGATTCTCTGGACTTTCCACGATATGCACTTGTTTAAATTGTCGTCTTTGTTCTTTTTCGCGTATAGCCGCTCTGACGGCTTCCACCTTCGAAACATCTTTTTCTGTCTTCGCTCCATCTGAAAAGATATAGAGTTCAGATTCTTTTGCCTCGTCGCATTGACAGAGTGCTTCATAGGTCTGTTCGAAATGGTCTGCTCGATTGTAGACAAACATCACAATAGGTGCCAGCTTCATTCTTCTCTCTCCACTTATTTTTCACTCAATATTTCTTGATACACATGCAATAACTGCTCTGCATTTTCTTCTGCATGATGAGTTTTTCTTGCTCGCACTTTTCCCGCTTCAGACAAGCGATTTGCCAGTGCATCATCATCAAAGATTCGCTTGATGTTCCATGCAAGAAGTTCCGGGTCATCATTGCGATAATGCAGTGCTTCCTTGCCGTCCGTCGTCATATCCGGGACACCGCCCACATACGCTGCCACACAAGGAGTTCCCACCATCATGGCTTCTCCTAAGGTATTCGGGCTGTTCTCTGCTGCGGAGCTTAACACGTACACATGACTCTTAGAAAGTCGCTCTGCTACCTCCTGCGCCTGCAGTGGTCCTGTGAATTCCACATGCTCTTCTACCCCGAGCCTCTGAATCAACTTTTTCAGATATGCTCCATATCCTCTTTTGAAGATGGAGCGCTTGTCCTTCTCATCAAACGGCTTGTATCCTGCTACATATAGCTTCACATCTGGATACTCTTTCACCAATTGGGCAAGTGCCATCACCACAAAGTGCGCACCTTTTAATGCAAAATACCCGTTTCCAACATAGATAGAATGCCGTTCCATCCCATCTTGCTTCCATGAAGTTTCATAAAATGGCTCACGAAGCACACGATTGCAACTATAATATTTTGCCTTTGGATTTAACGCATAGGTATGGGCTCTGTCCCAAGTTGTTCTTCCAAGAATATAGTCCGCTTGCTCAATGAGTTGCTTTTCTGTCTTCATCCTCGGCTGGTACCAGTACCTTCTGCGAAGATGCAGCATCCACGCTGCGAAGATATTGGTGGCCGACATGGAGAACATCATATCATCTATAGGCAACTGCCCACATTGATAGGCATACTGTCCATTTAAGATTCCCTGCATGGATACCACGGTCGGGATTCCCTTTTGCTTCCCAGCCTCCAGCATAACTTTTGCATGCAGGAACTCTGTCCCTTCTATCTGAATAAGGTCCGGCTGATATGCTTCTATGATTTGTTCACACTGCGTACGAAGCGAAGCCTCCTGATTCTTTTCCCTGTAACTCAGGCTGTAATACATCACCTGATTGATTTCTTTTTGGAACACAATGCCATCCTTCACCTTGCAGGCAATAGCAAGCTGCACATCATTCCGCGCTCGAAGCTGCTTAGTCATCGCTTCCACCCAGCCACCAAGCACCTCCGCTGATAATCCAAGCGACTTTGCCGCTTCCCTTGGCAACAAATTTACGGTCCATAAGATTCGCATCTTTGTATCCCCTTCCACATCATAATATCCTCATATAAAAGTGGCAACACCAATAGCATCATACATACAAAAGAATAGTTTACCGAATCTAATAGCGTCACAAAGAGCATTGCTACCAGAACGGCATTGGATATGCGGTTAATGTAGCGGTTCGGTATCTTTTTCTTATAATCTGTCGGCACATAGTAAATCATACACATATAGATGGCACCACCCCACACGCCGTACTTAGCGAGCATGTCCAGCACTGCAGAATGACCTCCGCCACTGCCTCTCCACATACTGCCGATGATTGGATATTCCCACATCGTGCTAAGGCTCGACTGATATGCATTAAGTCGGACTTGAATGGATCCTTCCGCCGCTCCGCTGGAAGAGGTTGCCACCAAGTCATTGATCTTCGTTGCAACCGCCGTACCATCGAAGGTATAGAGTAGATAATTACGGAACCCATCCACATGGATGATGGCAAGAAGCAATCCCACAAAGATACTTCCTGAGATGATGACTGCCTTCCAGATTCCTTTCCCTCGATAACACAGAAGCATAATCGCTCCAACAATGCTGGCAAAGATAGCAATAGAATATCCTGCATTGAAGATACAAGATACATAGGATACGAGCCATCCACATCCCAAAAGAAAGCATAGCTTATGTCCTCGAAATGCATGTATAGTCCATGCAAGAAGTGCAGGACTGATACACACTTGTGGATAGATCAGACTATACCCTCCGATCCCCTGCCTCAGAAAGTGGTATACCGACTCATCTGCACGCACGAGCTGACGAGCAATTGTCGGATCCTCCAAAAGTGCCTTTGCCGTATTCGTGTTGAAGACAATAAGAAGAATCATGATAATAGGTACAATTCCTTGAAGTTCACCCCAGCGCCCGTCCCCATAGAAACAGTTCATAATGAAACAGACCACCAGGATATAGATGGCTATCTGCTGTATGAAGTTTTTGATACTCCAACCCTGTATGAAGATAATTAAAACTACCATAGCCACGAAAAAGACCGACCAGAGATGGATGTTATCTATTTCCAAACCTCTTCGAAGAGCGATCACAAACCACACCCCGGCGCAGCCAAGTGCAAGCAATCGATAGATCATATCTATTTCCAGTGGTGGCGATATGGACCATACAACCAGGTACAGTACCGCCAGCTTCTGTATGATTTTCTGCATAGTTCTTCCTCTAATTGTTTTCTAGCCACTCTCTGCAACATTCCTCATATGTTTCGTAATGAAATGTTTCATTAAGTGTTCTTTCTTCTTGTTTTATATCATGAACTGCCGATGACATTGCCTTTGTAATAGCATCTACTGACACCTCATCGAGCAGAATCACACTTTCATCTGCATAGGTGCGGACATCACTCACATCCGTTGTAAGGATTGGCACCCCGCAGGTGTATGCTTCCACGAACTTGGTCGGGAATCCCGCCTGATTACGCATATCCGCTTCCCGAATGAAGATGACGCAGTCGCAGTTTGCCACATATTCCATCGTCTCCCGGTGCGTTCGTTTTCCCATGAAGCACACATTTTCCTGTGCTTTTTGTAATAACGCTCTTCCCCTTGGATAGAATGCACAGAATTCTTCCTCGGTAACTCCGATAATTCGAAGCAAGGCTTTTCCCTGCTTAAGCTCCCCTATCGCCTCTACAATCAGGTCCAGTCGCTCCTTATTGCCGTCTAACCCACCTGCAAAACAGAATGTAAAGGGCTCTCTCTTTTCCAGCTTTTCACAATGCCAGATATCATCCTTTAGGTCCACAAGCGGTGGCAGGTGAAGGAGATGTCCTCCTTTTTCATAAGCCTTTTTCATCCGGGAACTGACAACAATCATTCCATCCGCTGCCTTTGGAAGAAAGTGCTTGATGAGATAACAATCCATCCTTTTCACGATGCGCTTCAGAATAGAACCATCCGTATCCGGAGTCCACTCCGTACAGTCGTACACGACTCGAATCTTTCGTTTCCCCAACACTGCCTTCGCACGGAGCAATAGCGAGAACGGTGTGTTATAGAGTATCACCATACAGACGTCGCCGCACTGTTCTATCACCACCTCTATGTTCTTCGTACTGAACATATGAGAAATCCATCCTTTTAATCCGGAAGGATATGGTTCTTCATACATACCCTTTTCTTCATCCAAGCAGGTGACGTTCTCATGCTCTCCCTGTTTTCTTACACCCAAGTAGGCTACCCCATATCCTAATTTTGCAAATAACTTCCCGTTTGACACCACACGATTCGCCGATGCGCCCTTGTCCGGGAGTTCAAAATTTCCTACATATAGTATCGTACCATTCATGGTCTACAGATTCTCCTTATACCATGCAATCGCTGCCTGTATCCCTCTCTCGAAGCTCCATTCCGGGTCATACCCCAGATGTTCCTTCGCCTTGCTGATATCTGCATTGCTGTGTTTGATATCTCCGGCACGGCTCGGACCGAAGCTTGGTTCTACAGAAAGGCCCAGTGCCTCCGTCAGTCCATAGTAGATATCGATTAGATATTCTCTTCCGCCGAATGCCACGTTGTAAGCCTCGCCTGCTGCCTCGTGAGAAGCAAGACATGCCTTCAGATTGGCCTCGATTACATTTTCAATATAGGTAAAGTCACGGCTCTGTTTTCCGTCTCCGTGAATGATCGGAACCTCGCCGTTTAACAGTTGCTTGATAAACTTCGGAATTACGGCCGCATACGCTCCATCCGGATTCTGTCTTCTTCCGAATACGTTAAAATAACGAAGGCCATATGTGTCCAAACCATAATGTCTGGTATACTGTTTCCCCCATTCTTCATCGCACATCTTCGTCAGTGCATATGGTGAAAGCAGCTTGCCCTCTCGTCCTTCCTTTTTTGGAAGCATCGGCTCATCCCCGTACACGGAAGAAGAGGATGCATACACGAATTTTTTTACCTGCTTTTGTCTTGCCGCTTCCATCATGTTCAAGGTTCCCATAATGTTGTTGGCACAATAGAAGATCGGCATCTCGATACTTCTCGGAACACTTCCCCATGCCGCCTGATTCAGAACATAATCGACTCCCTCACAGGCATTGAGACACGTCTCAAGGTCTTTGATGTCCCCCTCTATGAATTCATAGTTCGGATGCTCCATAAAGGTCTCCATATTTTTTCGGCTCCCGGTCGACAGGTCGTCTAACCCTCGCACACGGTATCCCATCTCCAATATTGTTTCACAGAGATTACTTCCGATGAATCCGGCACAGCCTGTCACCAGAAACAGTGCGCCCTCCGGAAACTGTAGTTCTCTATATCCCATATCTATCCTTCTCCCAATCTATAATCTCCAATATATATATCCTGCTTCTTCGTATTCCTTCCGTGGAAGAAGTCCTTTAATATCGAACAGAACCTTCTTTCCTTCTGCGTAAAAAGCGTCTATCTCATCCATCGTAAATTCACGAAATGCTTCGTGTGCAACGGCAAGCACTACGACATCCATATCTCGGATGGAATCCGAAGAGACGAATTCGATTCCATACAGACGTCTGGCTTCTTCAGCATCCGCTACCGGATCAGCGATTACCGGTTCGATTCCGTATTCCTTTAATTCGTCTACAATGTCAATGATTTTCGTATTTCTTGTATCCGGGCAATTTTCCTTAAAGGTAACTCCCAGAATTGCTACTTTTGCATTTTTCACTGACTTATCTGCAGCAATAAGGTTCTTTACGATATTCTCTGCAACATATCTTCCCATGTCGTCATTGATACGACGGCCTGCCAGAATAATCTGGCTGTGATACCCTAGACTCTCTGCCTTGTAAGTCAGATAATACGGGTCAACTCCGATACAGTGTCCCCCAACGAGTCCCGGGAAGAACTTTAGGAAATTCCATTTTGTTCCCGCTGCGCGAAGAACAGCCAGTGTATCGATTCCCATTTTGTTGAATATAATAGATAATTCATTCATGAAAGCAATGTTGATATCGCGCTGGCTGTTCTCGATGACTTTCGCAGCCTCCGCAACCTTGATGCTCTCTGCACGGTATACTCCAGCTTCCACTACCAGTTCATATACCTTTGCGATTAATTCCAATGTCTCCTCATCCATTCCGGAAACAATCTTAGTGATTGTTTCCAAGCGATGTACCTTATCTCCCGGATTGATTCGTTCCGGCGAATATCCCACCTTAAAGTCCACACCGCATACCATTCCGGATTCTCGTTCTAATATCGGCACGCACACTTCTTCTGTCGCTCCCGGATAAACCGTAGATTCAAACACAACCACCGACCCTTTTGTAAGATTGCGACCGAGAATGCGACTGGCACTCTCAAGTGGCGTCAAATCCGGCGTATGGTCTTCATTGACCGGTGTGGGAACCGCCACGATGTGGAATTTTGCCTCGCGAAGCTTCTGCTCCTCTGACGTGAATTCTATGGTCGTATTTCGAATCACTTCATTGCCAACCTCACGTGTGGGGTCAATTCCTTTTCGGTATAACTCTATCTTTCCCTCGTTTAGGTCAAAACCCACGACTTTGAGTTTTTTCGCAAAGGCAACCGCAATCGGCATTCCTACATATCCAAGTCCAATCAAGGATAATTTTTCTTCTTGTGCACTTAATTTTTCGTACAGCGCTTTAACCATTTCATTTCCTACTTTCTCATCTTTTTCAAATAGGCGCGAATTACCACGTCTCTTGAAAAATGTTCTTTTATGTAACGACGTCCTGCCATTCCCATTTCTTTTCTCTCTTCGTTTGACATTGCAAGAAAACGTTCGATTTTCTCACAAAGCGCATCCACATCTCCTCCCGGATAGATGAATCCGCTGACTCCATCCACTACAGTCTCCTCGCAGCCCGGGTTATCTGTCGTAATCAGTGCTCTTCCACAAGAGGCACTCTCTAAGAGAACATTGCTCATTCCCTCTCCGTATGTGGACGGATGAATCGTCGCATGGGAGCGTTCCACAAACGGCCTGATGTCTTTTTGGCTTCCAAGGTAATGAATCGTCCCCTCTTCCTCTAGTTTCTGAAGGATCCCTTCGTAATGGCTTTCGGTCGGTTCGATGAAGCCCATCATATTAAATTCCGTGTTCGGATATTTGGCACGTATTCTTTTTGCCGCTTCGATGTAGTCATCTACCCCTTTGTCCTTCAGAATACGTCCGATATAGTTGAAAACAATCTTCTCATCACTCGGATATGGCTGCAGCGGATAACGTTCATGGTTGACTCCGGAACCCGGAATCAGCATGTAATCCCCTTTCACCATTCCCATTTTTATAGCATGCTTCATATTTGTTTCATTCTGAAACATAATGCAATAGGATTTCCTATAAACGTGCTTAAAAAGAGCCATGATAAACTTCTGCGTCAGGCCCTTTTTCTTTAATACACTTCCAAATCCGGTCACGTTGTTGATGACCGGTATATGTAACGTATGTGCCGCCATACTTCCGTACACGTTCGGTTTGGCAGTATAAGTCAATACATACGATGGTCTGTATTTTTTTAATAGTTTTCGGTAATGCAGGAATAATTTTGCATCCCGAATAACATTCGTTCCTCTTCGGTCAATGTCCGGATTATCATAGATATATGGAACATCCTTCATCAGCTCGAACTTTTCTCCATAAGGACAGGAGATTAATACTTCGTAACCTTGTGAAACAAATGCCTCGATTAATTCCTTTCGGAAACAATAGATATCGTCATCATTATTTGTGAGAAGCGCCACCCGCGACTGTTCCTCCTCATACTGTTTTCCGAATATTGCAAACAGCGTACGGAACATGGTTGCGATTTCTCCCAAGAAAGAATATCTCTCGATAGACTTGAGATTGATCTTCATCTTTCTCGGCAAAATCTCTTCTACATACATGCGGTCCACATCTTTTGCTTTAGCCAGAATTTTCGCTTCCCCTTTGAAGCGGATACTTGCCTCTGAGGTAATTCCTGCCGGCAGGAGTAAGGTTGCCATCATCTCATCGGTATATTGTTCCACATACTTTGGCACTTCCGGCCTAGTCCCCACAAAGGACATGTTTCCGCACAGCACATCAATGAGCTGTGGCAGCTCATCCAATCTGTTTTTTCTCAGCTTGGCACCCATCCTCGTAATTCTTGAATCATTTCGAACGGTGACCTGTTCGCCCAATTCCTCTGCATTGGAAACCATGGTGCGGAACTTATGTATTTGAAATCTTTTCCCGTAGGTCGTTACCCTTGTCTGTCTAAAAAGTACTCCACCCGGAGAATCTATCGCTATCATAATTGACAGCACAAGAAGTACCGGACTAATTAAAATCAAAAGAACCAGGGACGCAAAGATATCAAAGATGCGTTTGCATAGTAGACTTCCTCTTTTTTTTGCAAGCAGGTCATAGTAATGTCTTACCTCTTCTGTTTTCAGTTCTTCCGGAAGTTTCTCCCATTTCCGCAGTAACATGTATGTTCTCCAATCAAATATATTTTTTCACAATCTCTGTAAAATGTTTTACAATATATTCTACTTCATCATCTGTAAGTTTTGAATACAGCGGCAAAGTGATGAGATTATGATAATAATCATATGCATTCGGGAAATCTTTGATATCCCATCCCAGCTCTTTGTAAGCTGTCATCATAGGCAATGGTTTATAATGAACATTGCAAACGATTCCTCTCTCTGCCATCTCAGTGATTATCGCATTGCGGCCCGTCTCATCGACATTCGGGATACGCACAAGATACAGATGCCCGGAGCTTTGGAAATCTTCACCGAAGTGTGTAAGCTTTTGAACCTTCAATTCTTCACACATGGCATCATATGCCGCAACAATCTCTTTTCTCCTCTTTAACATATTCGGGTAGCGCTCGAACTGTATCAATCCGATTGCCGCCATAATGTCTGTCATGTTGCACTTATACCATGGCCCGATAATATCGTATTCCCACTCGCTGATTTCTTTTTTTGCAAATGCGTCCTTGGACTGTCCATGCAGACTGTATAATTGATATTGATGATACATTTCGTCATCATCAATTCCGTCAATGCTTCTCCAAGTAGCCGCCCCACCTTCTGCTGTTGTAAAATTCTTCACGGCATGGAATGAGAAGGAACTAAAATCTGCGATCTCTCCTGCCATTTTCCCTTTTCTGGAAGCGCCCAGTGCATGTGCACTGTCTGCAACTACCGCTACACGTCCTAGCGCCTGTTGAAGTTTTCCATTTGGCTTGAAGAGATGCTTCTTAGTTTCCACAGCTTGATAGATTCTGTCATAATCGCAGATTACTCCACCGAGATCTACTGCCACGATTGCTTTTGTTTTTTCTGTAATGGCCGCTTCCATCTGATCATAATCCATCTCGCAGCAATCCTTTTGTGAATCGATAAGAATAACCTTTGCACCTACATGAATAGCCGCAGATGCAGTTGCAGTATATGTATAGGCAGGCACAATCACTTCATCGCCTTCTTGAACACCTAGCATTCGAAGATTCAATTCTTCTGCTGCTGTTGCTGAGTTCAGGCACACAACACGGCTCGTATGGCAATAATCCGCCAACTTGTTTTCCAATTTTTTTGTTCTCGGTCCTGTTGTAACCCATCCCGAGCGAATCGCCTCACATACTTCCTGTACTTCTAATTCGCCGATATCCAACGGACTAAATGGTATTTTTCTAAATTCTGTCTTTGGTCTCACTTGTAATGTCTCCTTATCTCACTGCAGTCATTTCTTTTGTGTATACAGACTCTGCAATCTTGTTGAGTGCCTCGTTAGTAAATTCTCCCCAACTATACTGCATCATATATTCGCCCCGATAACTGTTGATCGCGGACAAATCACCTTTCTCCCAATCGTATAGGTCACAATCCACTTTTTCTACATTTATACCAATCTTTCCTCTTTGCGAATTAATGATATCCGCACATTTCACTTCTTTCAAAGCATCCAGCAAATCTTTTTTCAGACTTCGCAGATATGATTCATGCGCATCGTCTTCCCAAAGCGCTGCGATAAGCTCTCCGTTACTGCAAAGCGCTCCTCTTCTGTCTACCAGATAAGCTAACATTTCCTTGGTTCTCTCATATCGAAAGTTAAATACTTTTCCATCTGCATATGCTTCAAAATTCCCAAAGGTCTGAAAACGGATACGATGCTTTTGCTTCACACTTACCGGGTATCGCAATTCATCCAACTCGCGTCTTACTTTTTCCGGCGTAATCGGCTTGGTCAAGTATCCGCTTGCATGTATATCAAATGCAACGTCTCGGAACTCACCATATCCGGTCGAAAAGATAATATTCACTTTCGGCATCAGTAGCTTGAGTTGTTTTGCTACATCAACCCCCAACATTCCTCGCATCTGTATATCCAAAAAGGCAACCTCTACCGGATGTTCTTTCACAAATGCCAATGCCTCCAATGGTTTACGAAATGCATACACCTCAGCTTCCGGTTCTGCCTTCTTAATCGCAGCCACCAGACCGTCCAGTGCAATTCTTTCATCGTCTACTGCCAACACTTTCACGAAACCGTTTCCTCACTTTCTTTTGGAATACGTATAATGGATATGGTTCCCTTACCCGGTTCGCTTTGAATCTCCAAAGTACCCTTACACATGCTTTCCAATCTGCTACGCACATTGCTGATACCAACGTGTGTTTTTCCGTCATCTATCGGTTTTTCAGGGTCAAAACCAATTCCATCGTCCGAAATTCGTATTTCATAATAGTCTACCAAATCAAGTGTTGCAATTGTGACACTACCGCCTTCAATCTTGGCTCCAACGCCATGCTTTACGGCATTTTCCACCAGTGGCTGTACGCTAAGTGTCGGAAGCAAAAAATCAGTAGCCTGAATATCGTATTTGACATCTAATTCATCTGCAAATCTCATCTTCTCCAAGGTCAGATAAATACTGATATGCTTAAGTTCTTCCTCAAAGCTTACCAGATTCTTCTTGCTCAATGCCTCCAGATTACCTCTTAGGTGGGTAGAAAACTTGTCGATCGCATCTTTTGCCAACGACGGATTTTGGTCACACAAATGGTAGATACTACCAAGCACATTAAAAATGAAGTGCGGCTGTATCTGACTTAACGTTATAAATACTCTCTCTTCCGCAAGTCTAACTTCATGTTCCTGTAGTTCATTTCTTTTGTTTACGTGTTCTCTCAGTAGATGAAAACCATTCAAAAATACATAAATAAGAAAAGCCATCAGGGAAAATACAAGGCTTGAAGATGTTCCTTTAATATAGAACATAATCACATCAACCAAAACACCCACTACACAAATGTAAGGGACTCTGATAAAATCAAACCTTCTCTCATCTTTATTTTTGTAAAAAATATCGTACACGTAGCATCCAAATATAAGCACAACAACGAATCCGATAAGAACATGCACAATCCAAAGGCACTCTCTGAAATCGCGGATGTTAAATATCTGCAACAGCATTACAATGCCGGATACCACAGATACTATAATGCTTCCGAAGTTTAGAATCAGATTGCATCTTCGGTTGAGGCGTTTTTGCACCAGTTTGATAATCGGGAACATACCGATAACCAACGTCAATACAGACATATAGAAATTAAAAATCGGTCGATCTTTCCAGATTAATTGCATAAACCGAATGTCACTTAGTCTGGAAAATCCCAAAATAACGGAAAATAACCCAATCGAAAGTAACTCTGCAAATGGATTCTTCTTCTTTTTACCATACAATGCAATTACAACAAATATGGTACCAACCAAAACCGATGCCACAGATAAAATGATTTCCAAAATGTCTCTGTTCATGATATATAAAAAGATCTCATTTTCTTCTCCGCAGATGAATTCCATTTTTTGATTTGTGAAAATGCTATACACCGGAGTAGTTTTAATATGTATTTCTTTTCCTACATCCTCTTTCTCAAGTGGAATCTGCGCCCAGTTGCTTCCGACTGTTTTACCGATTCTTTTTTCTTTTGCCGGTTGCAGACTATACCGCAGCTCCCCATCCATATATACTTCAACATATTGGTGTATCGTATAAAAAAACAGATGGTAATCTCCACTCCTAACATCTTCTATCTTCACTTTGTAGTGATTGATAATGCCAGCTGGGGCCTGTTCATTTTTTTCTGCCTCTGTCTCGTATTCGCACAATACGATAGGATGCTTTTCCGTTTCTGCTTCTACCCTCTCTACATTGCTCTCAATTCTGTAGTAGACAAGCAAGAACAAAGCGATTGCAATCGTGACTGTTGACAGGATAAGCGCCAGTTTTTTAGCCTTCTTTTCTATCATAATTTCTCTTCCCATAAAAAAATTTATATCTTTTTATTATACTCGTCTCCTTTATATATTACAAGTTAAATGCACACAAAAAAGTGTTGCAAATGCACACAAAAAGGCATTGCAACACTTTATATGGTCTCTTCTTCTGAAAGATGTTTTAATATTTCTTTTTTGTATTCTAAAAATTCCTCCGTGAGCTTAAAGTCTTGGGTTCTCGGTTTGGCTTCTCGAATCACAATTTCTTTCGTAATCTGCCCCGGCTTACCCGTGAGCAAATATATACGGTCAGAAAGCAAAATCGCCTCATCAATATCATGCGTAATGAATAGAGTCGACAGTTTGATTCTCTCCATGACATCCAGATACCACTCATGCATGGATTGTTTGGTAAGCATATCAAGTGCCGAAAACGGTTCATCCAGAAGTGCAACCTTCTGTGAAAACAGATAGGTGCGAAGTAAGGCTGCTCGCTGCTTCATTCCGCCGGAAAGTTGTGCCGGATACTTTTTTTCCGTACCTGCAAGGGCGAACTCGGCAAAGTAAGGCGCTGCCTTTTCCCTTGCTTCTTTCTTTTTCATTCCTCGAATCATAAGTGGAAGTGCCACATTATCCAGAATGGTACGATACGGAAGTAATAAGTCCTTCTGAAGCATGTAACTGACATTCCCCGGTTTTCCGGTTACTTCTTCATCGTCAATCCACACACTTCCCTCATCTGGCAGACTTAACCCCGAGATGATATTAAAAAGAGTTGTCTTACCTCCACCACTGACTCCGAGGAGAGAGACAAGCTCTCCCTCGTGAAGTTCCAGCGATATATTTTGAATGATTGTTTCATTATCAAAGGTTTTTGTAACACCTTCCACCTTTAAAACTGCCATGTTATCCTCCCGTTTAAAATCCACCTGGCATCCCTTTTTTTCTCCGCAGAGCATTACTTTCCTACTCTGGTAAATACTCATTCGTAAATCCTATATTCTCCGGAATATCTGTCTCTACCAAATCCTTTTCATTAAGCCATTTGTAGAAATTATTCCAGCGTGTTGCATCAATGTATCCCCATTTTTCCGCATCCGCCTGATATTTGTCCGCCAAATAGTTCTGGCTTGCCTTTACTAATTCCTTATCCAATTCCGGATTCGCCTTGCAAAGAATCTCTGCTGCCTCCTCCGGATGCTCCATTGCATATTCATATCCCTTGGTGAGCGCAGACAAGAATGCCTTAGCCATCTCCGGTTTCTCTTCTAAAAATTTATTTCCTCCAATAATTACAGGCGTATAATAGTCAAACACCGGATCTATATCTGCAAACGCAAAATAATCGGTCTCTAGTTCCTCAAGCTCGGTCTTCACACCTGCCCAGCCGTAGAATATCCAGATGGAATCTACAGACTTCGTCTTAAGTGCAGACACTTCATCCGTTACCATACTCGGAATCAGTTCGACTTTAGAGAAATCTCCTCCATCCTTTTCTACCACCTGTTTAAGTGTTGCAAGTTCTATCGGACCATTCCATGTCGCATAGTTGTGACCCTGCATACCCTTTGGCACATCCATTCCTTCACCCTTGCGGGAAATAATTCCGGATGTATTGTGCTGAATCACTGCTGCCACTGCCGAGATTGGAAGTGCATTCTCGCCGGATAATGCTGCCGCCATCGAATCCTGGAACGACACACCGAACTGTGCCTTTCCTGAAGCTACCAGTACTTCTGCACCATCCTCCGGTGGCTGTACGATGTTTACCGCCAATCCGACCGCTTCAAAATATCCCTTTTCCTGTGCCACATACAGCCCTGTGTGGTTGGTATTCGGTGTCCAATCCAGCACAAATGTAATCTTTTCCAAATCTTTAATATCTTTTTCCCCATCTTTCTGGGTAGTTCCACAAGCAGTCAATGTAACAATCATTGCAACTGCCAATAATACTGCTAATAACTTTTTCATAATCAATTCTCCTTTTCCCAAGGCATACATTTCTTCTGCAAGAAGTCGACTCCTTTCATGAGCAAAAGGCTAATCACCGAAATCAAAAAGATGACCGCGAACATCTTGTCAAAAGAAAATGCCTGTTTTACTCGTGTCATATATACGCCGAGGCCCTTGAAGCCACCGAGCCATTCAGAAATTACCGCGCCCACAACTGCATACGAAGCCGCAATGCGAACCCCTGCAAAGAACTCTGACATCGCACCTGGAAACTTGATGTAGCGGAAGATTTGCCATCTCCCCGCCCCCATTGCACGAAGCATGTTCATCGAATCCTTATCGGCAGACTTAAAGCCATTCAATAGCCCCACAGCGATTGGAAAAAAGGTGGTGATAACAATCAGAATCACCTTCGGTGCCATCTCATAACCAAACCACAATACCAGGAGTGGCGCGATAGCTACTGCCGGAATCGTCTGCGTCAGAACCATAAGTGGATAGAGCGCCTTGTACAATCCTTCGAATTGGTCCATCAGGACTGCCGCAAAAAAACCTAATGCAATTCCTGCCAAGAGACCTATAAATGCTTCTGTCATTGTCGTGACAGAGTGTTGCATTAGAATTGGAAATTCTTTAATCAATGCCTCTACCACTTGAATTGGCGACGGCAACATAAAACTTTCCACTAAGCCAACAGATGAAACAATCTGCCACACAATTAAAATCAATACAATTGCGGAACACGACCAGAGACTACTGGTGATGTTTGGTAACTTTCTTTTCAATGCTCAGCACTTCTCCTTCCGGACGATATGTTATCTTTACATAAGCAGACACAGACTCTGCACCTGCTCTTACTGCAACTTTCTGACATTCCTTCATAATGTCCATAAGCTCATCATAATCTCCCTCAATCGAGGTCTCGCATGGTCCCACATAATAGTTTAGACCTGTGGATTTGATGTAATCAATGACCTCATCCACAATACGAATGAGTTCTTCATCGTTTTCTGCCTTTGGCAGAACTTGAATTGCTACACTTGCGTTCAAGATAATCCCTCCTTTGTCTTGTACTCAAACTTTTCGACCTGTAACCTGCTTGTTTCAACTGGATATTTTCTATAATTCGGCCTATTACCCGCTGCAATACCCACACTTTTTTCAAAATCGTGGGTATTACATATGTCTAGAGGCTGTCCCATAGAAAATCACGCCTAAAAAATACAGAAATCGAGGATTGTTTGCTTGCTTCTGGGTATGGAGCTCCATGTTTTACGTATTTATACCCATTTCAAGCATACATTTTGAAAACTAGACATTTTTTCTCCAACAAAAAATACCTAGGCCTCAGCCTAGGTACTAAATTGTCTTATCATTTCTCACTTCCTACGCTGGCATTATCCAGATCAGGTTCTCGGGTTTAGGATGACTACATCCCATCTCAGCCGGCTCGATTACCAGCGCCCCTTCAGTTGTCTTCCTTAGTGTACTACGCAAATTTCACAAAGTCAATATTTTTACTTAACTTACTGGAAAAATGTGTTATACTATTAAGCAGGCCACAGACAACAATAACTTGTCATGGCCCCTCGAATACCAGAGAAAGGAACCAAGTTATGTTATTCAAACTATTTTATACATTTGCCAAGATTGGCCTCTTCACATTCGGTGGTGGCTACGGCATGATTGCCATTGTACAGGACGAATGTGTGGACAAGAGAAAATGGATTACGGACGACGAGTTCGCAACCGTGCTTACTATCGCAGAATCCACACCGGGACCAATTGCCATCAACTGCGCAACATACACAGGTTACGCTCAAGGTGGAATTGCCGGTTCGATTGCCGCAACCTTCGGCGTAGTACTTCCATCCTTTGTTATCATTTACTTAATCTCATCTTTCTTCAACAATCTGTTAGAATTTGAGATTGTTGCAAATGCATTCAAGGGAATCCAAGTAGGTGTTGGGCTTATCATCCTTCGCGCAGGATTCAATTTATATAAGAAGATGAAAAAGAACGCATTTACAATTGCGATACTGATTATCGCGTGCCTGCTTATGCTGGCGATTAACTTCCTCGGCTTAAGCTTTTCAACCATCTACATGCTTTTGATTGCAGGAGTTGTCGGCGTGGTATATGGCCAGATTCAGAAAATCAAAGAAGGAAAGAAGGTGCAGTCATGATTTACTTAGATTTGCTTTTAGGCTTTTTAAAAGTCGGACTCTTCTCCTTCGGTGGTGCATACGGTGCGATTCCGGTAATCAGAGAAGTGGTTATGGAAAATGGCTGGGTAACGGAAGCGAAATTCGCATATCTTCTCGCTATTAGTGAAAGTACACCGGGACCAATTATGGTCAACACAGCAACCTATATCGGAAATGAAGTTGGCGGCATACTCGGTGCTGCACTTGCAACCTTCACAGTTTGTCTGCCTGCATTTATTATCATTTTGGTTCTCTCGATGATACTGAAGAACTTCCTGAAGAACCCTTATGTGCAAGGCGTTCTAAATGGAATAAAGCCTTGCATTATCGGTATCATTATGGCAACCGGTCTTCATATGATTATTGAAAATGCTTTTGCAGAAGGTTTTAGTATTCCGAAGAACTGGCAGTCATTTGTGATTATGGCAATCCTGATTGTAGCCATGTTTATTTACAAAAAAACAAAAGAAAAAGCAATTTCACCGATTATGCTGATTGCTGTTGCAGCTGTAAGTGGAATCGTGATATATGGAATTTAAAAACAGGGAGATAGTACCAAACTATCTCCCATTTTTGGCTCTACGTCAAATGTTGGGGTCTGTGCGGAAAAAGGCATTCTGCGTGACAATAAAAAAAGATTTATAAAGAATACGCTTCGGCGTATTCTTTTCTATTTCCAGAGCAGTGTAAGGGGACTTAGTGTTTCTTGAATCCCAGTTCACATAAAAGTCGCTTGCTAAAAGTATGTTTGAGAAACCATGCGCTCTGTGTCTGTAATATATGCTCGACAACTGTGCGAGAGATTCTGGAAAAGACT
>JAZQSP010000202.1:0-5268 GCA_045630205.1 Faecalimonas sp.
ATTTCTATTAGGATTATGGGTAGGTGGTAAGGATGATGAATAGTACAAAATATGTAAGAAAAGAACTTACAGAACTTATAAAACAAAATAGCAAATATAAAATATCAGTTCCGCCCTATGCAGAGGAGATTATAAAAAACGCAAAACGTGGTGGAAATACTCATTGCATAATACCGGATGAATTTCCAGATTGCATAGATGGAAGAGATAAAACATTATGTCTATACGATTATGCAGGATTAACTCTCAAAGCAAAGGAGATTAACATTCATGGATAAATTCACACGTATGATTATGGGTGCAAAACGTGCAGATGTTGACTCTATCCGAGAACTTAAAAATTACATCTATGAGGAGTCCGGAGTGGCAAACAAGTCACTCCGTGCCCTTGAACGTATAGGATATACAGAGGGAGCATATGGAAAGGCGATGGAGTTCCTAACAACGAACTATCAATCGATTAAGTTCCCTCAAGCAGTTGCAAAGCGTCCGACGTCTGACCTAATCAATCAAGCATTATTCCTACATCGTTTCATGGATATGCCTACACGTAAGGTAAAAGAGGCACGTAGAGCACAAGCGGCTGTTGAGCGAGGATTAAACATACTTAGAGAATTAGGTTACAACATCCCTACAGACAAGGAGAGATTATCCCGTATATTTAAGATTATAGACAAAACAGGAGCAGACATCACGGGGGATGAAAAGTATCAATTCATAGAGTACCTTGACCAAGCTTTCGACAATGGATGGACTGAGGAAGAGATTGAGATGAACATTCTCAGATGGCAGTCTGATGATATAGTATATAGTGAGATGACATCCCTTTTCAGGGAAAGGAGAAATATTTGATGCTATTCACAGAACAGAAAGACCTAGTACTAGAATACAGAGACATAGACCAAACATATTTATACAGGAAGTTCCTCAGATTATCTGAGAAAGGAACAGCTAGACAGCACAAGACAACATACTACAAAGATTTCATAACAATGGATATAGAGACATCCGTTTATGGTAGAAATACAGATAATCCGGTAGCTTTTACCTATTCTGTTGCAACATACATAGATGGAGATTGTATTCTGTGCCGTACATTTGATGAATGGAAAGCTTTAATCCGTCAGATGTCGGACATGTTCCTACTAACACGAAACAACAGACTAGTCTGCTACATTCATAATTTACCCTATGAATTCCAGTTCATGAGGAATTTCTTTCATATTGAACAAGTTTTCGCCTCAGCACCACGTAAAGTAATAAAGTTCTATTCATTAGGAATGGAATTTAGATGCAGTTACAAGCTTACTAACATGGGATTAGATAGATTTACAAAGTCCATGAAAGTAAAGCATGGAAAGTTATCCGGTGAGGAGTTCGATTACAGTAAACTTAGGTTACCCAACACACCTCTATCCTCAAGAGAATTGCAATACATCTACAATGACGTAGCCGGATTGTATGAAGCCATCTCACTTAAAATGAAAAAAGATGGGCATACTGTAGCCACCATACCGCTTACATCAACTGGTTACGTCAGACGAGAATTAAGACAAGTCATGACAGTAAATCCTAAGAACAGAAAGAAATTCATTGAAACCCGATTAAACGGATATACATATGGATTACTTAGGGATTGCCGTCGTGGCGGGAACACACATTGCGTACCTGTATATGCTAATTGCGAATGGGACGACATACTATCTATGGATATGTCATCAGCTTATCCAGCAGTTATGGTACAATGCAAGTTCCCTATGAGTCCATTTTACAGTATCCGTCAGACGTCGGACTTCGAGAAGTACGTCAATAGTGGCAAATGGGCATGTCTTATCGATATAGAACTTGCAGAGTTTAAGCTAAAAGATTTGAACAATAAAGAAAAAAGCATGGGAATGTACACAGTCCCTTATATGCCAGTATCTAAATGCACACACGTTGAAGCGGACGATAATCTATTAGGAGATAACGGAAGATTAATAAGAGCAACAAAAGTATCTATGGTTATCACAGATATTGACTACAGGATACTAAAAGAGCAGTATGATTTCAAGATTATAAAAGTACATGATTGTCAAGTATCGGAGTACGATTACTTACCGGACGAGATGCGAGACAAGATTTTGGAACTTTACTATCAGAAAACAACATTGAAAGATGGCGACGAGTACTTCTACATGAAATTTAAGAACCTACTTAATGCTTGTTTTGGTTGTATGCTAACAGATATATGTCAGACAGAAACTATATATAAAGAACACAGTTTAGAACCTTATACAACTGACATGGCAGGAAAATCAAAGGAAGAGAAAGTTGCTATATTCCAGTCAAAGCTAGACAAGTACTATAACTCACGTAATTCGTTCTTATCGTATCAGCATGGAGTTTGGGTTACAGCGCACTGTCGTAACCGTTTACAAAAAGCAATAAAGGCTCTTGGCGAGGAAATGATTTATTGCGATACAGACTCATGTAAGTTCTTTAACACACCGGAGAGTAGTAAAATCTTTGACAAACTTAATGCAGAGATTGAAGAAGAGATACTACTTTCCGGAAAGAACTGCACAGTACACTATGACGGAAAAGATTACACACTTGGCTTATGGGACAATGATGGACACTACAAGCACTTCAAGTCAATGGGAGCGAAGAAATATTGCTATGTAGATAACTATGAAATTAGAAACGGTAAGAAAGTCAAAGTCGATTATGATGTATTCCACATCACAGTAGCAGGTTTATCAAAGTCAAAAGCTTGTAAGTGGTTAGAAGAACATGGTGGAGCAGAGGCTTTCACAAGAGGAACAATAGTACCAAAAGAATTTAGCGGAAGAACAACAGCAACTTACAATGACTACGATGAAGTCCGACGTCTGACATTAGCAGATGGAGAGGAATTACGTATAGGTTCAAACTTAGTACTATCAGACACAACTTATGAATTCACACTAGAAAAGGACTATGCAAAACTATTACAGAACTTAGTGAAAGGGGTAATATTATGATACACACAGAAGACGGAATAATTGAAATTAACGGAGAATACAACGAGATATTAGCAGATATGTTGTTAATCACAAAGCACTTCACAATGGTAACACAGAGTATGATGGATGGAAATGAGGACTATATTAACTATATGTTAAAAGAGTCTTTCGAGAGATTTCCAGAGTGCATAACAGACTTTACAAAATTATTCGTTAAAGCAACACACTAGGGCATGTCGGTCCGATGTCTGACCGATTATAATAAAGTAACTATTAACCAAAGGTATCTGTTCCGTTACCGGAACAACCCGAAATCCCCTCGGGACACCCAGCAGTACAGAATTAGAACAAAAGGAGACAAACAAAATGGAAAAAGTAATGACAAGTAAATTCACAACTAAGGACTTATTTAATGCTTCATCAGCTACACCTATTAAGGACGTAGAAAATCAGGTATTGGAAATCGAGGCAGTAGCCATCAAGGAAAAGATTGATGGTCAGCCATGCGGTTACCTCAAGGCAACAGATGGAAAGATTTACGCAACAATCTCAGCAACAGTTCTCGAACAGCTCACAACTCTTGCAGACCTTGTAGAGGAGATGGGAACACTTCAGGTTAGGGTAGTAGCTAAAACATCAAATGGTAATAGAACATACTATATGCTCGAACTCTTATAGTCCGACGTCGGACCATAGCTTCGGGAGAAAGGAAAGGACACTTATGGATACTTCAATATTCTATGACATCAGAAAATGTAAAAGCGATATGCCAATCAAAATTATAATCGGACCTAGAGGTTGCGGTAAAACCTACAGTGTCCTTGACTATATGCAGGAGCAGTCCTCAGAAAGTTCAAAGTTCATCTACATGAGACGTGATGGTACAGAAATTGACTCTTGTTCGACTGAGTATGGAAACCCATACAAGAAGTTAAATGCTGACAAACATTATGACATACATCCATTTCAGATTTCAAAGTTTAATGGATTTGGTATTGCTCGTGATGATGACATGAACGTTATAGGTTATGGAGTTGCCCTGTCAACATTCGCAAGTATGAGGTCACAAGACTTCTCTGATGTCGACAGAATTTTCTTTGAGGAGTTTATCCCCGAGAAACATAAACGAAAGATAAAAGGCGAGGGACAGGCACTCCTAAACTTGTATGAGACTGTAAACAGAAACCGAGAGTTAGTTGGCGAAAAGCCTGTTGAATTAATTATGTGTGCTAACGGTATAGACCTAGCAAACCCAATATTATTAGAGTTAGGTGCTACTTCCTTAATTGGTAAGATGTTAATGAATAACCAAAGAAGATTAACAGTACCGGAAAAGAGTCTATACATTGAAATTATACCACGAACTGCTGTATCAGATTTGAAAGAAGATACAGTCCTATACCGATTAGCTAGTAAAGAATTTGCTATCGATGCACTTGATACAAAGTTCCGAGGAGCAGACCTAGAATTTGTTAAAAAGAATGTCAATGTACGTTCTTACAGAACAGAGTTCAGCTTCGGAGACTATGTATTCTTCAGTAACAATGGAAACTATTACATAGCAAGGTCAACAATTCCATGCAAGATAGCAATACCTGAACGAGAGTTAGGTAGGTTACAGGCAATATTCGCACCACGATATAGATTATTACGTGCAAAGGGTTGCATATTCTTTGATGATTTTGTAACTCTAGCCATGTTTGATAGACTCCTCAATTATGAGGTAATAGTTTAGATTTGAACTCGATGGATAAATGCTACTAGGTCAACCACCAGAAGTGGATGTAGCTGTGCTGACCACACCGAAATCGGGTTTGAATAACAGTCCGACGTCTGACCAAAGCCTGAGTCTGCGGACGTTGATGGTGGCGGTCAGATGGAAGATTGATTGAAAGGAGACAATAATGAAATTAAAATACAATCTGCAATTCTTTGCGGACGGGGGTAACAATAATGATGTTAATGCTAACGGCAATACTGATAATGGAACTTCTGATAATGATAGGGGAGATGATAATAATAGTGGCTCTGATGGAGATGTCCACGAAGATATAGACTATAAGGCATTTGCCGATTTAATATCGGAGAAAGATAAAGAACTCGAACAACTCAGAACAGAAGTAGACAAGCTAAAGAAATCCAATGCAGAACTTATCGTCAAGGTTAGTGCTGGAGCAAAACATTCAGAGAAAACATTTGAAGATAATTTATTAGGATTAGTCGGTGCTAAACCGAGAAAGGAGTAATATGGATACTACTCAGCTTTACGGTATTGTTAATG
>JAZQSP010000203.1:0-3945 GCA_045630205.1 Faecalimonas sp.
AAAGTAAACATTCTAAAACATTGATATTCAACGGTGTAAAAATTATAAAAAGAATTGGGAGGGTGTACACCCCGGTGCGGATTCGGTATCTGCCCTCGGGCCATTTTTCCAAGTCCCATTTTTGAGAAAGTGAACAAATAAATGCAATGGTCATTTTTACCCTCAAAAATATATAGTGTATGTTTTAGTAAACAGTTTACTATCAGCAATATGATTGTTTAGATAATATATAGACTTTTCCACCAGATATTTTTTTGTTCACTTTATGACGATTCATAACCATTGGGGCTATTTTGCGGTTTTTGGTCCTCTCGTTTCCTCGTTTTTAGTCTAATATTCGTTATCTTTGCGAGGGTATTTATTTGTTCACTTTACAGAACATTAGAATATCCTAAACTAACAACAATAAGGCGATGGATAAACTCAAGGCAGGAATAGCTGTATATAATACCCAGACAGAAGAGGTGGCTCTTATGCGTATGGTAGATGGTCAGGTGTGTTTCACCTCGGCAAAGATGTCTCATGGAGGAGAAGTGGAGATTGAAGATATAGGTATGAATCTCGCCGACTGCAGAGAGGCTACCACTGCTGAGAAGATAGCTATGCAGAAGGCAATGAATAACCAGAATCTTGTCTGGGATTCCTATCGCAAGACCATTCAGGAATCAAGATTCACTCCTAAAAATGGCGACTATGTGCGTGTGAGCATACTGGGTGAAGATATCATATCTGGAGTATTCAAGTGTTTCGATGATAATGGTGATATTGTAATGTACTGCCAGCTGCGTAAAGATGGCACTCTGGGTTATTCTCAGTATGAAGTTATAGGACCGAAAGAGAACTATCAGTTTCAGACCATAGGTTCCCACGCTCGCTTGTCGCTCATAGATGCTTTGGCTAAGGAGGGGCTCGTTTGGAACAATCGTCGCAAGTGCCTTGAATATATTGAGGATGGCGTGTCTGCGAATAAGGGTCATAGAAACTATTTCTACATTAACGAGTGTATGGAGATTCGTGAGGTTCAGGATGCCGGCAAGGATCGCGACCGCAAACGAATCTTGGCGGGCAACTACTTCACCTCACGCGAGAAGGCAGAGGCTGTTCGTCAGTGCTTCCTCGCGGTGCTTCGCTTGGAGAGCAAGGCGGTGGCACCGAGCGTGCGCAAAGCGAAGAAGTGATGCGTGATGAGGGGTGTATATAATGAATACTATTTTTGTTTTTATGATATACTGAGGTGATAGGTATTTCAAAAAAAGTATTAATCCAAAAATCACTTAAAATTTCAAAAAAAACGGCCAGACGGCGTAGCCGGCTGTCCGACTTTTAGTCTTTTGATTCTTTTCAGTGAGAAAAGATTATAGTATCGTCTTTATAAGTCTTTAGCTATAGTATTATACTCATTGTACATTTGAACATATGGGTGTACAAGCTATTTGTATCATTGAGCAAATCCTTTGTCCAGGATAACAAAGGCAAAAAAATAACGGGAACACCTAAAATGCTCCCGTTTACAACCCTCAGAGATTGGCCTATTGATTAGCCAATTTCTCTATCTCTTCTTCTGTAACTGAACTCACACTGCGTTGCTCTTTCTCGAACACTCGGTCGCAGAAATCTTGAAGAGCCAGATAACTATTGCTGGCATTAACTATCCGCAGTAACTTGTCATATACTCTCATATCCCATACGTATTCGAACATACCATCAATGGGTATTCGTTCCAGCAGTCCCATCCGCATGCACTTCTCTACGCAGTGCTCAAATGTTCTGCGCCCGATACCTAGGCGGTTCAGGTGTGTCCTCATAGGTCTGACTGTATTATGGCCCTTTTCTCTCAGTTGGTTTTGATCTGCCATGTATGCCATAAAGGCTGATTCTGGCAACTTGAATGCCATCATCAGCCCTTTGTACAACTTGCAGAAGGTGTAACTCTTTTGCGCTTTCATTTAATCTTTGTTTTTTGAATCATCGATAATAGCATCGTTGATGTAGCAATGACTAATCTTACCCTTAATCATCGGCTTATACACACGATAGCCTAATTTCTTGGCATGTAAGCCAACCGACACTCTGTTTTCAATCTTACCTGTTGTCTCGACCAAGTGCTGAGCCATCTCATTGTAGGTCATTCGTTTTTTTAGAATCATATACAAATAATTTTAGTATTAAACTTCACTTAAAGTGTAGGAGACGACAATGTAAATAGTTTGAAATAATATAAATTAATCGAATCTGATACCGCGATTTTTTGAGGAATCAACGGTTAATACTGTTCAATCGCGGTTCAGACTTCGATTCTTAGGATAGCATCAGTTGGGTTATCTCTTTAATGAATGCCTCGTTTCGTTCATCCATCCACTCCTTGGCAACATTCCAGGATAGCGACTTCCCGAACTTGAAGTTCTCCTTGGTTATAGAGTGATGCGATAATCGACCCTCGGTAGGTTTGAGTCCTAACTCGTGGAGTTCGCACAGGCCATCGTGAAAGAAGGTGCAATAGCCATTATCTTCCTGTTTGGCTTGTACCATCAGCACTGGATAACCAATCTTTCCAAGAGCCATGCCCACGCACCAATGTGTAGGAGCCAGCCTATCTTTATACCCGGCTTTGATAAGCCGAAGAATATCTTCAGGAGTCCCTAAGCACGGGGTCTTGCATTGTTGCTTGCACTTCTGACACTTGCACTCGATGGGTCTGCGACCTGTCTTGCGCATAATACGCTGCAATGATGTCTCCATTATGCAAATTCAGGGTGTTTTTTGTTCCATAACTCGATGATAGACTCACGACCGATGTGTGTCCAACGCTTCACACTGCCAAAGGTGAACATCTTGCCTTGGGCATTCTCCCATGTGTATGGCACATCGCACTGCCACGAACGGTATGCCGGTAGTACCACCCATTGTTTCTTTTGGTACTTGCAGATACCTTCCTCCATCAGGAACTTGTGCATATGGCGAGAGGATATATTGAGCTCCTCAGCAATATGGGTACTCTTAAACCAATCTCGGTTCTCTATGAAGTCATCGTAGAATGCCGCCTTTGGAGCATACTCACGGACGATACCTCTCAGCTCATCAATCATCTTGTTTGCCGTGTTGATATCTTCGGGCATCGGCTTACTTAGGCAAGGAATGTTAATGGTCTTAGGCTGTCTTCGCTTCTGTAGTCGTTGCTTATACTTATCCTCGAAGATGACAAGCTGCTCATCGCACCACTTCACCAGAGCGGAATCGGGGTCAGGATCTACCCAACGAGCCAACGCTGTAAGTAGCGGTGCTTCAATCCATGTTGCACCAATGCCTCGACCACGCGAGGTCAATATCTGAAACTCATATCTGTCGGTGATGTTATTCTGCGCCAATCTACGACGAAGATTATCTGTACCTGTTACACGCAACCATTCGCTTGGCAGATGACCATAAGGCTGGGTTATCTGTGTGGCATTAACCATCAGCTTATCTCCGATACGCCTAAATGTAACGGGCATATCATCGTTGAACCTAACGGTGGTATCCACATGGTGCTGGGCCTGCATCTCGCTTGCCTCAATTTCGAATACCTTATTGCCGAAGTCTTCCAGCTCATCAATTAGGTCTCGGGGTAAAATACTCTCCCTACGCACCAACTGAATAATGGTGTGCATATCGCTTGGACGGATAGCCCAATACTCACGCCCATTACGGCGGAAGGTCATCTTCATCGCCGAAGGACAGAGATTGAGGATTGCTCCATCCTTCAATAGTTCACGTTGCTTGATGATTTCGCACACATCGGCCATACAGATATACTGGTGGCCATAATAGTTCCGGGACACCTTAATGCTCGTATCTCGAAACGGGACTGTTCTGTTTTCTCTCATTTTTTCTTCTGTTTTTGATTCTGGTTTTCTGATTTCTCTTGTTTCGCCTCCTTGCGAGCGCGTTTGTGTGCCATCTCTCGCA
>JAZQSP010000204.1:0-9854 GCA_045630205.1 Faecalimonas sp.
CGTGCTTAACCCGCTCGGTGTGCCATCTCGTATGAACATCGGACAGGTTCTTGAAATTCACTTGAGTCTTGCTGCAAAAGCACTTGGATTCAATATTGCAACGCCGGTATTTGACGGTGCAAACGAAGAAGATATCATGGACACTCTTGATTTGGCAAATGATTATGTCAATCTTGAGTGGGAAGAGTTCGAGAAGAAACACGGCGAATCTCTTCTTCCTGAAGTCTTGGAATACTTGTCAGAAAACAGAGACCACAGAGAATTGTGGAAAGGTGTTCCGCTTTCACGCGATGGTAAAGTTCGTCTCCGTGATGGTAGAACTGGAGAATATTTTGACAGTCCGGTAACAATCGGACACATGCATTATCTGAAACTTCACCACTTGGTAGACGATAAGATTCACGCTCGTTCTACCGGTCCTTACTCATTGGTAACACAGCAACCGCTTGGTGGTAAGGCACAGTTCGGTGGACAGAGATTTGGTGAAATGGAAGTTTGGGCACTGGAAGCTTACGGTGCATCATACACCTTACAGGAAATCCTGACTGTAAAATCCGATGATGTTGTTGGTCGTGTGAAGACTTATGAGGCAATTATTAAGGGTGAAAACATTCCGGAACCTGGAATTCCTGAATCGTTCAAAGTACTTCTTAAAGAATTACAGTCACTCGGTTTGGATGTTAAGGTTCTCAAAGAGGACAACACAGAGGTTGAAATTACAGAGACAGTTGACTACGGCGAGACTGATTTACATTCCATCATTGAAGGAGACAGAAGATACGAAACAGAGGAATCTTTCGGAGCACATGGCTTCAGTCAACAAGAATTTGAAGGCGGAGAACTTGTGGATGTAGCGGAGGATGTTTATGAAGACAGCTTTGACGCATTAGATTCACTGGAAGTTGATTATAGCGAAATGCTAGATGAAGAATAGGAGGATTGCCATAGATGCCAGTAAATAATAATGAACCAGCATACGAGCCAATTACATTTGATGCGATTAAAATTGGCTTGGCGTCACCTGAAAAGATCTTAGAATGGTCAAGAGGCGAAGTAACAAAACCAGAGACAATCAATTACAGAACGTTGAAACCGGAAAGAGACGGTCTCTTCTGTGAGAGGATTTTCGGACCTAGTAAGGACTGGGAATGTCACTGTGGTAAATACAAAAAAATCCGTTACAAAGGTGTTGTTTGTGACAGATGTGGTGTTGAAATCACAAAAGCAAGTGTAAGACGTGAGCGCATGGGGCATATTGCCCTTGCGGCTCCTGTTTCGCATATCTGGTACTTTAAGGGAATCCCTAGCCGTATGGGGCTTATCCTTGATTTGTCACCGAGAACCTTGGAAAAAGTATTATACTTTGCATCTTATATCGTATTAGATAAAGGTGAAACAAGTTTACAGTACAAGCAAGTATTATCAGAACAGGAATATCAAGAAGCAAAAGAAGCATGGGGCGATACATTCCGCGTAGGAATGGGTGCTGAAGCAATTCAGGAACTTCTCCGTGCAATCGATCTTGATGCAGAATACGAAGAATTACAGGCAGGCCTCAAAGGTGCTACCGGACAAAAACGTGCAAGAATCGTAAAACGTCTGGAAGTAGTAGAAGCCTTCCGTGGTTCAGGAAACAAACCGGAATGGATGATTATGGATGTTATCCCTGTAATCCCACCGGATTTGCGTCCGATGGTACAACTCGACGGTGGACGTTTTGCAACATCTGACCTCAACGATTTGTACAGAAGAATTATCAACAGAAACAACCGTCTGAGAAGACTGTTAGAATTAGGCGCTCCGGACATTATCGTGAGAAATGAAAAGAGAATGCTTCAGGAAGCTGTTGACGCCCTCATCGACAATGGTCGTCGTGGTCGTCCGGTAACAGGACCTGGTAACAGAGCACTCAAGTCACTCTCTGATATGTTAAAGGGTAAATCAGGACGTTTCCGTCAAAACTTACTTGGAAAACGTGTTGACTACTCAGGACGTTCCGTTATCGTTGTAGGACCGGAACTGAAGATTTATCAGTGTGGTCTTCCAAAAGAAATGGCGATTGAGTTGTTCAAGCCATTTGTTATGAAAGAGTTAGTAGCTAATGGTACTGCTCACAATATTAAAAATGCGAAGAAGATGGTAGAAAGACTTCAACCGGAAGTATGGGATGTGCTGGAAGAAGTAATCAAAGAACATCCGGTTATGTTAAACCGTGCCCCTACCCTTCACAGACTTGGTATCCAGGCATTTGAACCGATTCTTGTAGAAGGTAAGGCAATCAAGCTTCATCCGCTCGTATGTACAGCTTACAACGCTGACTTCGACGGTGACCAGATGGCTGTGCATTTGCCGCTTTCTGTAGAAGCTCAGGCTGAATGTCGTTTCTTGCTTCTCTCACCTAACAACTTACTGAAACCATCCGACGGTGGTCCGGTAGCCGTTCCTTCACAGGATATGGTTCTCGGTATCTACTATTTGACACAGGAGAGACCGGGAGTTAAGGGCGAAGGTAAAGCATTTAAGAACCTGAACGAAGCAATCTTGGCTTATGAAAACGGTGTCATTACACTTCACTCACGCATCAAGGTTCGTGTGACAAAGACAATCGACGGCGAAGTGAAGAATGGAACCGTAGAATCTACATTGGGACGTTTCTTATTCAACGAAATCATTCCTCAGGACTTAGGTTTCGTAGACAGAAGCATTCCGGGAAATGAACTTCTTCTTGAGGTAGATTTCCTTGTAGGTAAGAAACAAAACAAACAAATCCTTGAAAAAGTAATCAATACACACGGTGCTACTGTAACAGCTGAAGTGTTGGATAAGATCAAAGCTACAGGATACAAGTATTCTACAAGAGCTGCGATGACTGTATCTATCTCGGAGATGACAGTGCCACCACAGAAACCACAGATGATCCAAGAAGCACAGGATACAGTGGATAAGCTTACTAAGAACTTCAAACGTGGTCTTATTACAGAAGAAGAACGTTACAAAGAAGTTGTTGAGACATGGAAGAATACGGATGATGCACTTACAAAAGCCCTCTTAGACGGACTTGATAAGTACAACAACATCTTCATGATGGCTGACTCCGGTGCCCGTGGTTCTGACAAGCAGATTAAACAGCTTGCAGGTATGCGTGGTCTTATGGCCGATACAACAGGTCGTACAATCGAGCTTCCAATCAAGTCTAACTTCCGTGAAGGTCTCGACGTATTGGAATACTTCATGTCAGCCCATGGTGCTCGTAAAGGTCTTTCCGATACAGCGCTTCGTACAGCCGATTCAGGATACCTTACAAGACGTCTTGTAGACGTTTCGCAACAATTAAGTATTCACCAAATTGATTGTGTGGCTGAAGGTGCTGAGATTCCGGGAATGTATGTAAGAGCATTCATGGAAGGAAATGAAGAAATCGAAAGCTTACAAGAACGTATTACAGGACGTTATGTATGCGAAGATATTTGCGACAAAGATGGCAACATCATTGTAAAAGCAAACCACATGGTGACACCAAAACGTGCAGAACGCATTATGAAGTTTGGTGTTGGAAAGGATGGCGGTCCAATCACAGAAGTGAAGATTCGTACAATCCTTACATGTAAATCACACATCGGTGTTTGTGCAAAATGTTACGGTGCGAACATGGCAACAGGTGAACCTGTTCAAGTTGGTGAAGCAGTTGGTATCATCGCTGCTCAGTCAATCGGTGAACCTGGTACACAGCTTACCATGAGAACATTCCATACCGGTGGTGTTGCGGGTGGAGATATCACACAGGGTCTTCCTCGTGTCGAAGAACTTTTCGAAGCAAGAAAGCCGAAAGGACTTGCTATCATCACAGAGTTCGGTGGCGTAGCTACAATTAACGATACAAAGAAGAAACGTGAAGTTATCGTAACCAACAACGAAACAGGTGAATCTAAGGCATACCTCATCCCTTACGGTTCAAGACTGAAAGTGCAAGACGGACAGGAACTTGGCGCAGGTGATGAACTTACTGAAGGTAGTGTAAATCCACACGATATCCTTAAGATTAAAGGTCTTCGTGCAGTGCAAGACTACATGATTCAGGAAGTACAGCGTGTATACCGTCTCCAAGGTGTTGATATCAACGATAAGCATATCGAGGTTATCGTTCGTCAGATGCTGAAGAAGATTCGCGTTGAAGAAAACGGTGATTCAGAATTCTTACCAGGAACAATGGTAGACATTCTTGACTTTGAAGAAATGAATGAAAAATTGATTGCAGAAGGCAAAGAGCCGGCAGTAGGAGAACCGGTAATGCTCGGTATCACAAAAGCCTCTCTTGCAACAGATTCATTCCTTTCAGCTGCTTCCTTCCAGGAAACAACCAAGGTTCTTACAGAGGCGGCAATCAAAGGTAAGGTTGACCCACTGATTGGTCTGAAAGAAAACGTAATCATCGGTAAACTTATCCCTGTTGGTACAGGTATGAGACAATACCGTGATGTAAAGATTAAATCTGCAGCAGAACTTGAGGCAGAGAGCGCTGAAGTAGAAGAAGAAATCACAGAAGAAGTGGTTGAAGAAGTAAGCGTGGAAGAATAAGATAATAATTATATGAATAAAAAAGATATGCACTTAAAAGCGCATATCTTTTTTTGTGGGTTTTTAATATACTCCAAATACTTTCAATGCCAATAGCACCAGCACAATGGTAATACTTGGTTTCATAATCTTGGAACCATTTTTCATAACCAGTCCTGCGCCGATATAACCTCCCAGCATATTGCAGGCAGCAGCGGCAAGCCCAATCGAGAAAACAACCTCGCCATTTAATAAGAAGACGGTGAGGGACGTAATATTGGATGTCAGATTAATGACCTTCGCCTGCGCATTTGCAGTCTTAATGCTGAGCTTCGCGAAGATGGTAAATGCGATAATCAAAAATGTTCCGGTACCTGGCCCGTAGAATCCGTCATACATTCCGATTATGAATGCAGCAACAGTTGCTGTTATGTAGGTGCGTTTATCCAGTGTGACACTGTCTGAGCCACCATCGTGGAACAGTTTTTTGTTTAGCACTAAAAAAGCACAGATTGGTAGAATTGCCACCATGATATAGAGCATGACATGTTCTGTGATAAGCAATGAAATATTTGCGCCAATCGAAGAGCCGACAATTGCAGCAATGACAGATGGAATTGCCAATCTTAAATTCACCAATCCATTTCGGATAAAGCGACAGGTTGCCAGCGTAGTTCCGCAGGCAGAGGATAATTTATTCGTAGCAACGGCTGCGTGTGGTGGAAGTCCCGCAATTAAGTATGACGGTAGGGAAATCAATCCGCCGCCGCCACCGATTGCATCTATGAGTCCTGCCAGAAATAAAAACGGGCAGACAATCAAAAAGGTTTCTAAAGTAATTTCCATAACGAATCTCCTTATAAAGTGAATCCTTAGGTATTATCTACCTTATATATAGGAAAGTCAAGGTTTACATGAGAAAGGATTTGTACTAAAATAAATGTGTTTGAAGCAGACACAATAGGAGGAATATTGATATGAGTATTACAAGGGAACAGGCATATGATATTTTGCACAAATATATGGTAGGGGAAGCGTACCTTCAACATTCTTATGCGGTGGAAGCGATTATGCGCGGACTTGCAAAAAGACTTGCGCCGGACGAAGTGGAATACTGGGGAATCGTGGGACTGCTTCACGACCTTGATGAGGAACACTGTGACTGGAGAAACCATCCGGAAGTTCACGGACCTACCTCGGTTGAGATTTTGAAAAAAGAAGGGGTGGAGGATACCGTGCTTCACGACGCAATCTGCGCGCACAATCCGAAGAGCGGCGTGAAAGCCAAGACAAATCTTCAATACGCAGTACTTGCTGCAGACCCAATGAGTGGATTCGTAAAAGCGGTTGCACAGATTTATCCAGACAAGAAGATTGCGAGTGTCAAACACAAATCCGTAATGAAACGTTTTAATGAACTTCGATTTGCATCGGGCGCTAATCGTGATTATATGGAAGCTATTGAATTTACGAAGTTAAGTCTCGATGATTTAATTGATGTTGCACTGGAAGAAATGGGCGCGATTGCCGACAAGTTAGGACTGTAAAAATGGTATTAGAGAAAATGTTTACGATGCAGCTGGTGATGTTCTCTTTGGTCATCATCGGCTTCATTGTGCGTAAAAGAGGAATTATAGGAAGTGAGGCAAGAAAGGACATGATTGATTTCTGTCTTTTTGTAACCTTGCCGTTTAATATTTTGCATTCATTCATGGGAGAGTGGGATTTTTCAATGTTGGCATCCTGTGGAATGATACTATTGCTTTCAACAGGATATAATGCAATCAGTGTCCTGGTAAGTTTTCTTCTATATAATAAGAAAGAAGACAGACAACAGAAAACACTTCGTTACGGAACGATTGTATCAAATGGTGGTTTTCTGGGGAATCCTGTACTGGAGGGCATCTACGGAACAAGCGGAGCCTTTTATGCATCTATCTTCATGTTTCCGGTAAGGGTAGTGATGTGGAGTGTCGGTGTATCGGTGTTCCTGAAAGGGCATAAGCAAAATGTGCTGAAGAAAATAGTGACAAACCCGTGTATTGTTGTTATGTTTATCGGGGCTGCCATCATGAGTAGTGGGATTGTACTGCCGGAGTTTATGACGAAAACGATAACGGGAATCAGCAACTGCAATATGCCACTCAGCATGATGCTCATCGGAATGTTCTTGGCAGAAATCAATCCGAAGGGCCTGATTGATAAGACAATGGTGTTTTATACAGGTGTCCGTTTGATTGGAATTCCGCTGATTATATTTGCAATTACCGCACTTTTACCGCTCAACCCAATGCTTCGAGGTATTACGGTTATCATAGCAGGAATGCCGGCGCCGATTACGACGGCGCTACTTTCGGCGAAATATGGCGGAGATGAGAAGTACGCAACAGGTATGATTTTCTTGAGTACCATTACTTCTTTATTCACATTACCGATTTGGTGCCTTTTTTTGTAAAAAACCCTTGACTTTTGGGGTGAAACATAATAGAATATTCTAGCGTGCACGAGAATGCACATCATTTTTGTGCGCAAAAATATTTGTAAGATATTTACAAAGCAACCAACAGAATTCATAGGAGGTGAAACGAATGCCAACATTTAACCAGTTAGTAAGAAAGGGACGTCAGACTTCTGTAAAGAAATCTACAGCACCAGCTCTTCAAAAAGGTTACAACTCTTTGAGAAAGAGAGCAACTGATGCTTCAGCACCACAAAAACGTGGAGTTTGTACAGCAGTTAAGACAGCTACACCTAAGAAACCTAACTCAGCTCTTAGAAAGATTGCCAGAGTTCGTCTTTCTAACGGTATCGAAGTAACAAGCTATATCCCAGGCGAAGGTCACAACCTTCAAGAGCATAGCGTTGTTCTTATCCGTGGTGGTAGAGTAAAAGACTTACCAGGTACAAGATATCACATCGTTCGTGGTACTCTTGATACAGCAGGTGTTGCTAAGAGAAGACAAGCTCGTTCTAAATACGGCGCTAAGAGACCAAAAGACGCTAAAAAATAATTTTAGTGCAAGATTTTAAAAAGTAGTAAAAAACAAAAATATCGAATCACAAACAGAACTATGATTCCTGTAGGTTGCGGGTTATATCAATAGATAGTGCAGTCCCGCACGAACACATTATTTTTCATAGAAAGACACATGTGAGTACCGATGAATTAATTCAAACCATAATTAAGGAGGGAAGAACCGTGCCACGTAAAGGACATACTCAAAAAAGAGACGTATTAGCGGATCCGGTATACAACAGCAAAGTGGTTACAAAACTTATCAACAGCATCATGCTTGACGGTAAGAAAGGTGTAGCTCAGAAGATTGTATACGGAGCATTTGAAAGAATGGCTGAAAAAGCTGAGAAACCAGCTATGGAAGTATTCGAAGAAGCAATGAACAATATTATGCCAGTACTTGAAGTAAAGGCAAGACGTATCGGTGGTGCAACATACCAGGTACCGATCGAAGTTAGAGCTGACAGAAGACAGGCTTTAGCACTTCGCTGGATTACATTGTATTCTCGTAAAAGAGGAGAGAAGACAATGGAGGAAAGATTGGCAAACGAACTTCTTGATGCAATGAACAACACAGGTGCATCAGTTAAGAAGAAAGAAGATATGCACAAAATGGCAGAAGCAAACAAAGCATTTGCTCACTACCGTTTCTAATTTCAACCGGAAGTTGATTCTAAAAATAGGAGGAAAAATTCATGGCTGGAAGAGAATATCCATTGGATAGAACTAGAAATATCGGTATTATGGCTCATATCGATGCTGGTAAGACTACGACAACAGAACGTATTCTTTACTATACCGGTGTTAATCATAAGATTGGTGATACTCATGAAGGTACTGCTACCATGGACTGGATGGAGCAAGAACAAGAACGTGGTATCACAATCACATCAGCAGCTACAACATGTCACTGGACATTGCAAGAAAACTGCCAACCAAAAGAAGGCGCTTTAGAGCATCGTATCAACATCATTGATACTCCGGGACACGTTGACTTTACCGTAGAAGTAGAACGTTCACTTCGTGTACTTGACGGTGCTGTTGGTGTATTCTGTGCTAAAGGTGGTGTAGAACCACAATCTGAAAACGTATGGCGTCAAGCTGACACATACGGAGTACCAAGAATGGCATTCATCAATAAGATGGATATCCTTGGTGCAGATTTCTACGGTGCAGTAGAACAAATCAAAACAAGATTAGGTAAGAATGCAATCTGTATTCAATTGCCAATCGGTAAAGAAGATGAATTCAAAGGAATCATCGACTTATTCGAAATGAAAGCATATATTTACAATGATGATAAGGGTGATGATATTTCTATCACAGATATCCCTGAAGACATGGCAGATGATGCTGAATTATATCGTTCAGAATTAGTAGAAAAAATCTGCGAATTAGATGACGATTTGATGATGATGTATCTTGAAGGTGAAGAACCAAGCGTTGAAGAACTGAAAGCAGTTCTCAGAAAAGCTACATGTAAATGTGAAGCTATTCCGGTATGCTGTGGTACAGCTTATAGAAACAAAGGTGTTCAAAAACTTCTTGATGCAGTTCTTGAATTCATGCCATCTCCACTTGATATCGAAGCAATCAAGGGTGTAGATTTAGATGGAAACGAGGCAGAGAGAGTTTCTTCTGACGAAGAGCCATTCTCAGCATTGGTATTCAAGATTATGACTGACCCATTCGTTGGTAAGTTGGCATACTTCAGAGTTTACTCTGGAACAATGAACTCAGGTTCTTACGTTCTTAACTCTACAAAGGGTAAAAAAGAACGTGTTGGTCGTATCCTTCAGATGCACGCTAACAAGAGAGAAGAACTTGATAAAGTATACTCAGGTGATATTGCAGCAGCAATCGGATTCAAGTTCTCTTCAACAGGTGATACAATCTGTGACGAGCAACATCCGGTAATCCTTGAGTCTATGGAATTCCCAGAACCAGTTATCGAGTTGGCTATCGAGCCGAAGACAAAAGCTTCTCAAGGTAAACTTGGTGAATCTCTTGCAAAACTCGCTGAAGAAGACCCGACATTCCGTGCTCATACAGATCAGGAAACAGGTCAGACAATTATCGCTGGTATGGGTGAGCTCCATCTTGAAATCATCGTAGACAGACTTCTTCGTGAATTCAAGGTTGAAGCTAACGTAGGTGCACCTCAGGTTGCTTACAAAGAATCATTCACAAAATCAGTGGATGTTGATAGCAAATATGCTAAACAATCAGGTGGACGTGGACAATACGGACACTGTAAAGTTAGATTTGAACCAACAGACGTTAA
>JAZQSP010000205.1:0-25073 GCA_045630205.1 Faecalimonas sp.
ATTGTATCATCATTTCCCATAACTAAGTTCAACCTTTCTGTTTTTTCTTAGTATCTGTAGAAATTAGAATAATATGTCAACATTCAGTTTTTTCTCAATCATACCATTCTCGTACATGAAATCCGCAGTTCTCTGGAAGCCACTCTTATCAGCGGTTGTAATCTTAGTCGAAAAATCATAATAGCGGTACATCTCTTTTACTGCTTCCACATCCAAATCCATTGCTTTCGCCGTCATTGCGAATGCTTCATTCTCGTTTTGTTTGATAAATTCGTCAATCTCTTCCTGTGCGTCCATGAGTTCATCTATCAGTTCCGGATATTTTCCATAAAACTCATTTGTGACTGCCACAACAATAATGGCGTCAATCAAACCTTCTCCATCAGTAACCTGGTGATACCCCTGTTGCCCTGCCTGATAAGCTGTTGCACCTGCCAAAAGTGCCACATCAATACTTCCCCCGTCCAGTGCTGCCTTCGCATCCGGTATAGACATATTGACATAATTCACATCTTCGATACTCATGTCTGCCGTCGCAAGAAATGCAACCAACAATTCGTGAAGATTCGTTCCAGCCGGACCTGCTATGGTTTTTCCACGCAAATCTTCCGGAGATTGTATACTATCATCTTTCGCATACAGGCAAAACGCTTTCGGTGAACGGCTGTACATATTTAACACTTTAATATCCGCACCGTTTGCTGCCGATAAAATGACAGAAGTGGCTCCTACACCATAGAGTACCTGAACATCTCCTGAAGCCAATGCCTGTGTCTGGTCGGCTCCCGAGGTCAGTTCTGCATACTCTACCTTAATTCCATCATCCTCAAATTCTTCTGCAAATATATTCTCTCCCCTCTCAACAATGGACGGAATATTAAGAGGTGCTGTTACATAAGTAAAAGTTAATTTCTCCGGAAGTTTCTCCTGCTTGTTTTTTCCACAACCCACAACGGCTACCGTCAACAGGCATGCCACCATAATCAAACTCGTTATTTTCTTTTTCATCATTTATTCTCCCAAATCATTCTGTATCTTTTTCTTTCGTTCAATGAATTCCGGCTCCAGCAGGTTTCTTTCTTTTGAATCTGCCTCTATCATAAGCTCGGATTTTATCTGGCCGTTCTCAATCATTACAATCTTATCTCCGAGAAGCAGCGCCTCGTCAATGCTGTGCGTGACAAAAAGAATGCTCGCTCCTCTCTTCTGCTGTAAATGTTTCAGTTCCCTCTGCATTTGACTCCGTGTAAAATAATCGAGTGCCGCAAACGGCTCGTCCATCATGATAAACGAAGGCTCATAGGCAATTGCTCTGGCAATTGCAACTCTCTGTTGCATTCCACCGGAAAGTTGATTGGGATATGCTTTTTCAAACCCTTTTAGACCAACCATGTCAATGGTTTTGTGAATAAATGCTTTGTCATCATCCTTGTTTTTAAGGCCAAACCTCACATTATCCCACACATTTAACCAAGGCATAAGTCTGGATTCCTGAAAGACAAACGCTGTTTTATGCTCTGTGTGAAACTCAATCTCTCCTGCATCCGGTTTCTCCAGTCCGCCAACCAATCGCAGAAGCGTGGTTTTTCCGCATCCGCTTCGGCCGAGAATCACAGTAATAGTATTCTCCTGAAGTTGCAAGTCAATACCTCTTAAAACCGGAAGTAATCGACCGTCTACCTCATAGGACTTTTGTACGTTCTTAAGCTCAATTCCACCCATGTCCATCATTTCCTTTCAGCAGTTTTCTGAGTACAATTGCAAAAACTCTGTCTGTTAAAATGCCCACAATTCCAATAACCAGGATACCTACAATCACCTTGTCTGTTCGGGACATCTGCTGCGCAAATAGAATCTGATGACCGAGTCCCGTGGACGCCGCAACCATCTCTGCGCCAATAATCGCTCTCCAACTATACCCCATGCCAATGCGCATCCCCACTAAGATATCAGCCATTGCGGACGGAAGTATAATGCGTGTGAATTTTTGAAAATCGGTGTACCCAAACACCTCTCCTACTTCCAGCAGGCGCTTATCACAACTCGTGAACCCTTTTACAATGCTAAGATACATCGGAAAGAAGGACGCGAGAATAATAATTACTGTCTTTGTTGTCTCTCCGATACCACACCACAAAATGAGAAGCGATATCATACTAAGTGGCGGCACATTTCTAAGAAACTCCGATATGTGTTCATAATAAGGCTCACTTGCCGGTAAAAAAGTTCGAAATGTGCCCATAATAAAAGCCATGCTAAATGCAATGGAAAAGCCTTTCAGGACACGCATCAGACTAATGGAAATATCCTCGAAAAGTTCACCTGATTCAAGCATTTTAAAAAAACTCTCCAATACTTTTGCAGGTGATGGCAGTACATAAGAATTAAGGAACCCTAGCTTTGTGGTGAGGACCCATGCAACAAGAACTATACCGATTCCTATAAATGGTTTTGTTTTCTTTATCGCCCGCATATACCATCTCCATTATGACAACCATGTTTGCAGAATAGCATCTCCACAAGTTGCACATTATTCGGTGTGCCTTTCGCGAAGTGTGTTTGAAAATACTCCTGGATTTCGTCTTCTCCTGTTAGGGATACTGTTTGTAATTTTAACTCCTCGAAAAAACCGGGCGGAATTGGGCTTTCCTTTAATGTCTTCGATATCAGTGTCTCCTTATCTTTTTTTGGCGCATCATCAAAGGTTTTGAGCAAGCGGCTCCATGACACAAAGCGAGTATCCGGAAGATTCAACGCATTTCCCATATCTGCAAGCGCCTGACATGGTGTTGTGATAACTTTTTCTTCTCCTCGCAAATCTTCTCGTTCACTGATTTCTCGCGCACAGTGAATTAATATCGGCTCAATTGCCGGCAGTGTGACCTCTGACACAACACCTGCACTATCCATTACTTCTCTTGACTTCGGGCATCTCATATCCATCACAGGACTTTTTGCACCATTCACTGCTGCACGGTATTTTTCCTTCACAATATGAAGCCAGTCCTCAGACGTTTTGACTTGTTTGTATCCATGTTTTTCCAAGAACTCGTCCAGAGTTTTCGGTTCATACATACTTGCTACCACTGGATTAATCCATATATAAGCCATATCCATCACCTTTCTTCTATTATGTTGCAGAAACCACGCTTCTTATTCGCAAGTTAGTTCCTTCAAACCGCGCAGGGCAAAGCGTAACATAACGATATGCGTGATGTCAATGAAATAGAGGATGGATGTTTTTGGAAATAAAGAAACACAAAAAAAAGAAGACATTTTTAGCTAAAATGTCTTCCTTACATTCCCTATTTTCTTTGTAAAAGAACTACCGTCTCAACATGTGTTGTCATCGGAAACTGATCCACCGCTCTCGCTTTTACAAGTTCATACCCATTTTCACATAGGTACTTCAAATCCCTCGCAAGTGTCGCACTATCGCAGCTCACATACACAATCCGCTCCGGCCTCATCTGCACCATGGTCTGAAGCAGTGCCTCATCGCACCCTTTTCTCGGCGGGTCAACGACAATCACATCTGCATAAGCCTTCTTGCCATGTTCACGCTCATACTGTGCGTAGTATTCCGGCAACACTTCCTCTGCTTTTCCAACAAAGAAGTCTGCATTTTCAATACCGTTTATCTTCGCATTGTTTCTCGCATCATCAATCGCCTGCGGTACAATCTCAACACCGTAAACCTTCTCTGCCTTCTGAGCAAGGAAGAGTGAAATGGTTCCAATTCCACAGTAAAGGTCCCAAACAGTTTCTTCCCCTTTCAGATCTGCATACTCGAGTGCCAAACTATAGAGTTTCTCTGTCTGAACCGGATTCACTTGAAAAAATGAAAGTGGAGAAATCTGATACTTCACATCTCCGATATAATCGGTAATATAGCCCTGTCCCCAGAGCACGCCAATCTCTTTACCCATGATGACATTCGTATTCTCGCGGTTCACACTATAAGTGATACTTGTCATGCCTTCTATCATCATTAACTTATCCACAAGTTTGTCAGAATGCGGCAAGTTATCCCCATTAATCACCAGGCAAACCATAATCTCCTTGGTTTTAAATCCATAGCGAATGAGCACATGTCTAACAAGACCTCTTCCGGTCTCTTCGTTGTATGCTGTCACACGATTCTCATTCATGTAATCCAATATTATTTGGAGAATTCCTTGATTGACAGGCACACCCAATGCACAGTCGGTATTTGGAATAATCTGATGTGTTCTTCCCGCATAGAATCCCGTTACAATCTTACCTTCTTTATCTGTCCCAATTGGAAATTGTGCCTTGTTACGATAGTAAAATGGTTCATTCATTCCGCAGATTGGCTCCATAATCTCATCGAGAAGTTCCGGTAAAAATCCACCGATTCGTTCCAGATTACCTCGTACTTTTTTATTTTTGAATTCCAGTTGTGCCTCATAGGAAAGTTCCTGTATCTGGCATCCACCGCACTGACGCGCCACCGGACATTTAGCAGGAACGCGATGCTTCGACGGTTCTATAATATTTATCATCTTCGCATAGGCATAATTTTTCTTTGGCTTTGTAATCACCGCTTCCACAGTATCACCGATAATGGCATCCTTCACAAAGAGGGTGTAACCCTCTACTTTGCCGATGCCTTCTCCATTCACACCAATATCGTCTATTTTCACTGTTACCTTTTCGTTTTTCTTCATAAGACTCCTCTAAAAAGAGGGCGTTTTTGCACGCCCCTCTTTTATAAACTACTCTTTCTCAAGTTCGAATCAAACAATCGGTTGAAGCCCAACCATTCATCACTGTTCTTATCCTTAAATATCTCCGCTAATGTCTGCATCTTCGCATCAGTTGCATCCGCATAATGAAGTGCGACAGCCTCCGGAATTGCAGGTTTCTTCGGCGAACCGAATTCCAACTCTCCGTGATGTGCAATCACGCAATGCTTCAGTTCATTTGCAATCTTCTCCGGAAATCCTTCAATCATACGAACTCCGTCGCTAATCATTTCCACACCCATCACGATATGTCCTAAAAGTTGACCTTCATCTGTGTAATCATTTTCCGGGAATGCAGAGAGTTCCTTTGTCTTTCCAATATCGTGGAACAGCGCTGCCGCATAAAGCAAGTCGCGACTCAACAACGGATACGTGTTTGCATAGTATTCGCAAAGTTTCATAATGCTGAGCGTATGCTCCAAAAGTCCGCCGGCAAAACTGTGATGTACGCTTTTGGCCGCTGAATGTTCTTTGAAGCACTTAACAAATGCCTCATTCTCAATAAAATAATATTCTGCTAATTGACGAAGATATTTATTCTCAATCTGCTTCACGTAGGAAATAAGTTCATTATACATACCTTCCACATTTTTCTCACTGGTCGGCATATAGTCTGCTGCATTATATTCATCTTCAAATGGTTTACGAAGCTGCTTAATGTTAAGTTGCAGATTGTTATTATAACTCACCACTTCTCCAAACACTTCCACGAAATCCATCTCATCATAATCTGCGATACCGCCCGAATTCGGGTCCCACACCTTTCCATCAAGCGTACCTGTCTTATCTTGAAGAGTCAAATTGTCGTAAGGTTTTCCGTTTCGCGTCTCTGCTGAACGCTTTGTTTTGCAAAGGTAGATGGAACGAATCGTATCTCCCTCGCGCAGTGTATTAATAAATCTCATCTTGTGATTCCTTCTTTCTAATCAAAATCCTCCTTCAGTATACAATAATTTCCCTTTTCTTTGCAACTCCAATAAGGTATAATATTCGGAAAGAGTGATGTTTTTTCGAGGCTACGCTCTTTGCACAGTAAAATAAGGTGACAAATAACATGAATCAAAAAACTTTAGTCAAATTAGAATACAACAAAATTATTGAGTTATTAGAAAGTCAGGCTTCATCAGAGTCCGGTAAAATACGTTGCCGCGAATTGAAACCAATGGTTGCTTTGGAAGAAATCAATATCGCACAGGAGCAGACTGCTGCCGCATTTTCAAGAATCGTAAAAAAGGGACGACTTTCTTTTAGCGGCTGTTACTCTGTGGAGGATTCCATGATGCGTCTGGAAGTGGGCGGTGCTCTTAGCAGCGCAGAACTTCTTCGAATATGCAAACTGTGCGAAGTGGCAAATCGTGCAAAAGCCTATGGAAGGCACGATACTGTAGAAGAACTCGCCGACTGCTTGGACAGCTACTTTGAACAGCTTTCTCCTCTTACACCGCTCTCGACGGAAATTCGCCGTTGCATTATCGACGAGGATGAGATTAGTGATGACGCAAGCAGTAACTTACGTCAAATTCGCCGTAGTATGAATCAGATCAATGACAAGGTCCACGCAACATTAAATGGTCTTGTAAATGGTTCTCTGCGTTCTTATCTGCAAGACCCGATTATCACCATGCGCGGTGACCGCTACTGTATTCCGGTTAAGGCAGAATATCGCAGTCAGGTAAATGGACTGATTCACGACCAGTCTTCTACCGGTTCTACACTTTTTATTGAGCCGATGGCAGTTGTGAAACTGAATAATGATTTAAAAGAACTCTACGCCAAGGAACAGGAAGAGATTCAGGTAATTCTTGCAAGGCTTAGCGTAGATGTAGCTGAATATATTGATGAAATCCGAACGAATTTCCAAGTGCTTGGAGAACTGGACTTCATTTTTGCAAGAGGTTCCTTAGCATTGGACATGAACGCAAGCAAACCGATTTTTAACACAAACGGTTACCTTCACATCCGCGAAGGACGCCACCCATTATTGGATAAGAAAAAGGTTGTACCGATTACAATTACACTCGGTGGTGAATTTGACCTTCTTATCGTAACGGGGCCGAATACCGGCGGTAAAACTGTTTCCCTCAAAACAGTGGGGCTATTTACACTGATGGGTCAGGCGGGACTTCACATTCCAGCATTAGATCGTTCAGAGTTAGCTGTATTTGAAAGCGTTTACGCAGACATCGGTGATGAACAGAGTATTGAGCAGAGCCTCAGTACCTTCTCCTCTCACATGACAAATATTGTTTCATTTTTACAGGAAGTGGATGAACGTTCATTGGTTCTCTTTGATGAACTTGGCGCAGGAACTGACCCAACCGAGGGTGCAGCACTTGCCGTTGCAATTCTCTCGCATCTGCATGATCGCGGAATACGCACAATGGCAACCACACATTACAGCGAGTTGAAAGTCTTTGCTCTCTCCACTCCGGGTGTGGAAAATGCCTGCTGTGAATTTGACGTAGATACACTCCGCCCAACGTATCACCTGTTAATTGGTGTACCGGGAAAGAGTAACGCATTTGCAATCTCAAGCAAACTTGGGCTTCCGGACTATATCATTGAGAGTGCAAAGGGACATCTGTCTGAGCAGGACGAATCGTTTGAAGACCTTTTAACTGACCTCGAAACCAGCCGCCGCACCATTGAAAAAGAGCAGGCTGAGATTGAAGCTTATAAACGGGAAATTGAGAATCTGAAACGCGACTTCCACCGCAAACAGGAGCGTTTAGATGAACGCAGCGAACGAATTATAAAAGAAGCCAATGAAAAAGCCAATGCTATCTTACGCGAGGCAAAAGAAGTTGCGGACGAGACCATGAAGCAGTTCCGCAAATTCGGCAAGGAAAACATTTCCGCTGCTGAGATGGAAAAAGAACGTGAGCGCCTCAGAGAAAAGATTGCAAAAACACAAGGCGGAACAAAACTCGAAACCAAGAAGCCGCACAAACAGCATAAGCCAAGTGAGTTCCGTCTCGGAGAATCCGTAAAAGTTCACAGTATGAATCTCAAGGGAACGGTAAGTTCACTCCCGGATGCCAAAGGAAATCTTTTCGTGCAGATGGGCATTCTTCGCTCTCAGGTTCACATATCAGACCTCAGTATCATCGAAGAACCACTGACTGCAACAGAGCGACAGCGACAACGAACTTCTACCGGTAAGATGAAGATGGGAAAAGCCATGACTGTGAGCCCAGAACTGAATCTGCTTGGTAAAACGGTTGATGAAGCGATTGCAGAACTTGATAAATATCTGGATGATGCCTACCTGTCACACCTAAGTCCGGTGCGAATTGTACACGGTAAAGGAACCGGTGCACTTCGAGCCGGCGTTCACAATTACCTGAAACGACAGAAACACGTGAAGTCCTATCGACTCGGAGCGTTTGGCGAAGGTGATGCAGGAGTAACGATTGTGGAATTTAAATAATAAAAATGGCTACCGATTACGGTAGCCATTTTATTATTTTACTAATTATTCTTCTACGATAGCTCCAACTGGGCACTGAGCTGCACAAGCTCCACACTCAACACAAGTATCTGCGTCGATTTCGAAGTGTTCTGCGCCTTCACTGATAGCTTCTACTGGACATTGGTCCGCGCAAGCACCACAGCTTACACATTCATCAGTAATAACATATGCCATGATATGTATCCTCCTTTTTCATGATTGTCAGGCGCTAGGCCTGTCATTTCCCTTATTGTAATACAAAACTGCCGATTATACAAGAGGAAATCTTGTATTAGGTGGGGTACATATTGACAGTTTGTTGTTTCAATTTTATAATCGGGTTTACACCTATAAAATTCTTTCTTTGAGAATTCAAAACTTCAAGAAACTTATTAAACAATTACAAATCCAACAAATACAACTGAATATTTTTATTATCTCTACATATTATATCGATTAAAAGCGTACATTGTTGACATTGTGTACGTTTTTAGCATATAATAATGATGGAGGTGTACAAAGGAGATGATTGACATGTTAATGGAAAAAGCTACTGAAGTTAGAAAAGAATGGAGTTCCATTTGTGATAGTGTTATTCACGATAAGCCGAAGTTTATTAAGCGCACTAGAGATAAAATGTGGTTCTCTAACTTAGATACCATGGCTGAGATTCTGGAAGCATATCTTTTTACAGCAAAAAGATTTGTCGAGGAGGACGGTTCTATTACACTATCTCTTAACGAGATTGATTTAGTGGAAAACGGCGCTGAAGAGTCTTCTGCTCGATATGCATTAGGTCACGCCATTTTAGAATACTCTATGGAATACTATAATGATTACGCATTCTATTCTCGCAGTCCAAATCGTAAAGGACATGTGCCATATATCTTCAAGGCTTTAATTATGGACGATCCACAGAAAATTGGAGAAAGCATCTTATGCCAAGATGGAAAGAACTAAAACGTTTTTGTGAACGTGATGTTTGGATTTGTACAAGAACACAGACCACTACTTTTATATTTTAATAATCTTATATAGGTGTGAAATAAGACAACAGGGAGCAACTCCACTTTGAATTGCCCCCTGTTGTTATTTCTCTTTCGCTTTCTTATAAGCACTCAATATAATCTGCTTCGCTGCTACAGCCTCTTGCTTCGTCGCCTCTCTCGTATCTCCGAGCGGATATTTCATGCCAAGACTCTCATACTTTGCTTTTCCCATGGTATGATATGGGAGCACATCAAGTGCCTTCACATTAGTCAGTGTCGCCATGAATTCACCAAGTCTCTCCAGATATTCTTTATACAAAGTAATTCCCGGAACCACCACATGACGAATCCAGATTGGAATTCCCTTCTTGTCCAAGTATCTTGCAAAATCGAGAATACGCTTGTTGGAATGTGCTGTTAGTTCCTTATGCTTTTCATCATCAATATGCTTGATATCAAGCATCACAAGGTCTGTCACGTCCATCAACTTCTCAATCTTTACCATCATCCTTTGATTATCCGGCTGAAACATGATTCCGGATGTGTCAATACATGTGTGGAATCCACCTTCATGCAATTCTGCAAATAGCTCAATCAAGAAATCCATCTGCATCATCGGCTCACCGCCAGTTACAGTTACGCCACCGGTTTTGTAGAATGCTGTATTGTGATAAAAGCTTTTCAGCACCTCTTCAACTGTCATCTCATCGCCTTTATTCGGCTCCCAAGTATCAGGATTGTGACAGTACTGACAACGCATCGGGCAACCCTGCAAGAAGATTACATAGCGAAGTCCCGGTCCGTCTACGGTTCCACAAGATTCTATGGAGTGAATATAGCCTTTTGTCATGTTTCTCACCTCATTTATCTAAAGAAATTGTTCTTTTCCATAATTTCAAGTCTGCAAATTGGGCATATAGAATTCCCATCGTAGTGCAAGACCCAAAACGAACTTGTTTTTTAATGAAAAATGTGTATCAAATATAGTATTCGGGTCTATGTGCGCAAACATTACTACTAGACCCACATTTTCTAAAAATAATGGGTCTAGTAAAAAATTTATTCCATATATGCCCAAACCGCCCTTTTCAGACATACGTTTCATAAACTTATGGGCACCAGGTCACAAAAATCACTATATAGACCCAAATTCACAAATAGGAGATGGAAAACTCCATCTCCTATTATAATTTCTTGTAATCCTAACTACATGCCCTCATGGAATGTACGTGAAATTACGTCATCTTGTTGCTCTTTTGTAAGCTTGATGAAGTTTACAGCGTATCCTGATACACGCACCGTTAATTGTGGGTAGTTTTCAGGATGTGCCTGAGCATCCAATAAAGTTTCTCTTGTGAATACGTTTACGTTAAGGTGATGTCCACCCTGTTCTACGTATCCATCTAACATATTTACTAAGTTATCAATCTGTTGTTGATTTACTGCCATATGAGTTTCCTCCTTATAAATTATTCGTTGTCAATGCTTTCCATAATGTTTGGAATGTTAGCACATGTTGGGCATTCGCCTGCGATTCTGTCTACATCCAAGTCACCTGCGAAGATTTGATCTTCTTTACCAAGAGCTCCCGGAATGATTGAAAATGTGTTAGAGATACCATCCTGAGCATGTCTGAATGGAATCTTAGCTACAGATGCAAGTGAAGCTAATGCTCCGTGTGTATCACGTCTGTGCATTGGGTTAGCACCCGGTGCTAATGGTTCTCCGGCTTTTCTACCATCCGGTGTGTTACCTGTCTTCTTACCATATACTACGTTTGAAGTAATTGTAAGAATAGATGTTGTTGGAACACCATGACGGTATGTGTGGTGTTTACGAATCTTATCCATAAATGAACGAACAACCATAACTGCCAATTCATCTACGTCATCATCATCGTTACCATATTTCGGGAAGTCGCCTTCTACTTCGTAATCTACTACTAATCCATCTTCATCACGAATCGGTGTAACTTTTGCAAACTTGATTGCACTGAGTGAGTCAGCTACTACGGAAAGACCTGCGATACCTGTTGCAAAGTAACGTTTTACCTCTCTATCATGAAGAGCCATCTGAATCTTTTCGTAGCAGTATTTGTCATGCATAAAGTGAATGATATTCAATGTGTTAACATAAAGTTCTGCTAACCATTCCATCATTGCATCAAATTTTTCCCAAACGTCGTTGAATTCGAGAACATCGCCTTCTACAGCACGGTATTTTGGTCCAACCTGAGCTTTTGATTTCTCATCAATACCACCGTTGATTGCGTATAACAAACATTTTGCAAGGTTTGCACGTGCTCCGAAGAACTGCATTTCCTTACCAACTCTCATTGAAGATACACAGCAAGCGATTGCATAGTCATCACCATGTGTTGCACGCATCAAATCATCATTTTCATACTGAATTGAAGATGATTTGATTGACATCTTCGCACAGTATTCTTTGAACGCTCTTGGAAGTCTTGTTGACCAGAGAACCGTAAGGTTTGGCTCCGGTGCAGTTCCAAGGTTGTCCAATGTGTGAAGGTAACGGAAGGAAGTCTTTGTTACAAGTGGACGTCCGTCTATACCAACACCACCAAGTGTCTCTGTTACCCATGTAGGGTCACCTGAGAACAATGCGTTGTATTCCGGTGTACGAGCAAATTTCACAAGACGAAGCTTCATAATGAAGTGGTCAATGTATTCCTGTGCTTGTTCTTCTGTGATTACACCGTTATCTAAGTCACGTTTGATATAGATATCAATAAATGTAGAAGTACGTCCAAGACTCATTGCGGCACCGTTCTGTTCTTTCACTGCTGCAAGGTATCCGAGGTACATCCACTGAATTGCTTCCTTCGCATTTGCTGCTGGTTGTGAAATATCGAATCCGTAGATATCACCTAATTTTTTCAATTCACCAAGTGCACGAATCTGCTCTGACAATTCTTCACGAAGACGGATATTTTCACCTGTCATTCTCTTAAGAGATGTTGCAAGCTGCTGTTTCTTATCTTCGATCAATCTGTCTGTTCCGTAAAGAGCTACACGGCGGTAGTCACCGATGATACGTCCACGTCCATAGGCATCCGGAAGACCTGTGATGATGCCCGACTTTCTTGCCGCTCTCATTTCAGGAGTGTAAGCGTCAAATACACCTTGGTTGTGTGTTTTTCTGTATTCTGTGAAAATCTTTACAACTTCAGGATCTACTTCGTAACCATTCTCGCTACATGCGTTCTGTGCCATACGGATACCACCATATGGTTGAAGAGAACGTTTGAAAGGCTTGTCTGTCTGGAAGCCTACGATTGTCTCCAAATCTTTATTAAGATAACCCGGTCCGTGCGATGTGATACTTGATACAATCTTTGTATCCATATCCAAAACTCCGCCGGCTTCTCGCTCTTGCTTGCTGAGTTCCATTACCTGTGCCCAAAGCTTATTTGTTGCTTCTGTCGGTCCAGCTAAGAATGAATCATCACCCTCATATGGTGTGTAGTTTTGTTGAATAAAGTCACGTACATTTACCGATGTACGATTCCAGCGCCCCGGTTTAAAACCGTCCCAATTTGCATGCCATTTTCTTTCCATGGTATGTCCTCCTCTTTGTTGTATATGTTATTTTTTTAATACTATCTTTCGTTGCTTGTTTATTATATCCCAGATATTTTTTTACCGCAATACTTTGGATTGTACTAAATTGAATACAGTATACAATTATCTTTTGCAAAATTTAAGAAATTATTCACCCTTTTTTCTATAAATTGGTGTATAGTATATTTATATCTTATCTATGCTATAAAATAGACTGGAGGAAAGATGATGAAAAAGAAAATAGTTTCCATGATTACAGTTTTACTCAGCATCTCGCTTTGCCTTGCTGCTTGTGGCGATTCAAGCAAGAAGAATAACAGACCATCCAATAATGCAAATACGGAAAAAGATGCAATACAGAGTAAATTAGAAGTACTAAAGCCAACTGCTTACAGTAGTATAGCCGGCTTAGCATTAGAACCAGGCTCATACATTTCTATTATAGGCAGATTCTCTGATGACAGCTACTGGAAAGAGGTGGAAGAAGGCGCGAAGAAAGCAGTCTCTGACCTCAACTCCGCTCTTGGTTACAAAGGTGATGACAAGATTAAACTGAGCTACAGTTCTCCGGAAATCAAGGACGACGTCAATGAACAGGTAAATCTTCTCGACGAAGAACTTGCAAGATATCCGATTGCAATCGGTATTGCCGCCATAGATACAACAGCATGCACCATTCAATTTGACTTGGCATCAGAAAACGGAATTCCGATTATTACATTTGACTCAGGAAGCGATTACCAAAAAGTAGGGTCTCACATATCAACTGACAATTTAGCGGCCACCAAGACGGCAGCAGCTCAACTGGCATATTTAATGGAAGAAAATGGAGAAGTCGCTGTTTTTGTACAGGATTCCGTCTCCATGACTGCCAAACAGCGTTTGCAGGGTTTTATGGATGCGATTGGGTCAGATTTCCCTAATGTTTCTGTTGTAAGTGTTTATCACATGGACGAGCTTAACAGCATACGCCAGACAATTGTAGCCGAAAAGAACGCCGCACTTGCCGAAGGCGAAGAGCCCTTGGCTCCCGAAAACATCTCCCAAGAAGATGTTGTGACATATATTTTGGAAAAGAATCCAAATCTTAAGGGTATCTACACAACGAACTTAGATACGACACAGTTAGTCGCCGGCGTTGTTAAGAAATTGCAAAAAACAGATTTAAAATTTGTTGGCTTTGATGGTGGCGAAGAACAAATGAAGTTATTAAAAGACGGCACACTCTCGGGGGTGGTTGTTCAGAATCCTTATGCAATGGGATATGCAGCTGTAGTTGCTGCTGCAAGAGTGGCTCTCGGTCTTGGAAATGAATCGATTGTGGACAGTGGTTATACTTGGGTCACACCTGAGAATATGGATAAAAAAGAAATCAAGAAAATGTTATACTAGATTGTTGATTTGATCGTATCACATGCATCCCCCTGTGTCCGGTGAAGAATTATGGACATAGCCTTTCTATAGAGTGCGCTGCATGAGCTGTTTATACCCATACTTTCTATAGGAGGTGACTTGGGGTCTTCCAATACCCACATCCTTCGAAAAAATGCGAACGAGTCGCCGTTTTATAGAGCAAGTTTCTATAGGATGCGTTGGTAAGTCATCGTATACCCACAGTTTTGCGAAATCGTGGGTATAGAGCATGAGAATCATGCAAGTTATAGAAACTCAGGGTGTTTTTCATATAATTTTAATTATTTTAACATAAAAACTGGGTATAAGTAGATGGACAAACACTCCTTATACCCAGTTTTATTATAATTAACAACGCCAACGATAGCCACAATTTATGTAGTTACATCACAGAAAGTAATGATGTACTATCTTCTCTACTGTTTCAGGGTCAAGAGGTTCTTCTTGCATTTCATAAGTTGTTATCAGTTGAATATTAGGAATAATTCCATTTGATATATAGAGTTGTAATTTTGAGCATGCATTTTTACGATATGTCGCTTGGTCCATTAATCCAAAATGTTCCCAATAAAATAGATTTCCTGTTTTTGGGTGGCGTATTGTAAAATCGGGATATAGCAGAACGTTATCTAACTCCAACGAGCATTCGTAACGAAATGGAATATGATTCTTGAAAAGAAACATATCAATAAGAGCTTCTGATTTGGATCTAACATAATTTCCGGAATATGTTTTGTGAATGAGGTGTTCCGGATGGTTATTATTTCTGGGATAAGGTTCTCTTTCCCATTGCTGCAATTCTTGTGATAGGGGATAAAAATAAGGCTCTAATAAATCTTTGAATTCCGGCGCGGTGACTATAGATAATTCTTTTTGTTCAGCTGTTGAATCATGATTTTGCAAATACAGATTAAGTGATTTCAGTTCATGAATGGTATTTTCTAGTTGCTGAATCAGATATTTTTTGAGGGCCAATTTCTCTGCCGTTTCTCGTTCCTTTTTGGGAAGATAGGTAGACGTATGCCCATCGCTTATGTACCATTTCTGCCATTTCCGATTGGATGCACATATTAATTTTCCTGCAGGCAATTTTTCAATCTGGGCTTGCAACTCTTTGATGCGTTTCTCAAGTCTCAATTTTTCTTTGAGTATTTTTTCATATATCATATTATTTCCTCCTTTTGTTGAAGTTCTTGTCGAACTTTGATGATTGATTTTGGGTAACAATTTGTCCATCTTATGTTATGATATGTATGATACATAAATCAAAAATATGATTATAGGGGGCATTTTGTATGGGCGAAGTTCGTTATATGATTTCAGAAGCATCCAAACGTGTTAACGTAGAAGCTCACGTCATGAGACACTGGGAAGAAGAACTAGGGCTTAATATTGGGCGTACTGAAATGGGACATCGATACTATACAGAAGAGGATGTACGGTTGTTTAACTGTATTAAGGAACTAAAGGAACAAGGAATGTTGTTAAAAGAATTAAAAGCATTAATTCCGGAAATGATTGAAACCCGGGCAAGGTTAAAAAAACAAAGGCAAGAAGAACATTTAAAAGAAGAGACTTCTTTGACGGAGCTGCAACAGGCACTTCTTGAAAATAACCAGGTACTACAAGAAGCTATTACACAATCCGTGATAAAGGAAATAGGGTACTTATTTCTTGCACAAGAGCAGCAGGAAGAAGAACGATATAAGAAGCTTGACAGCTTGATTCGTCAACAACAATTATATCGCAAAGAATATGCACGCGCAACACCTTTGAAACAATTAAGAAGAATTTTTGAAGGTTAGAGAGTTGTAAAACAAATTACTGGGTATGAGGAGTATTTATTTGTCTCCTCATACCCAGTTTTTATGTTCAACTCATTAAAATTCTATAAAAATCAACTTGATTTTCTATAATTCGATCAACTTGCTTGCTCTATACCCACGGTTTCGCAAAACGGTGGGTATGCGACAACTTACCAACGCGTCCCATAGAAACTCGCTTTATAAAACAACAATTTTCTGGCATTTTTCTGGAGAGTGTGGGTATTGGCGGACTCTCGACCACCTTCCATAGACACTTTGGTATAGGAAGTCCCCATGACACTCCCCATAGACACTTTGGGTATGACAAGACCACAAAACACTCCCCACGACAAAAAAGGGAAGCAATTGCTCCCCTTACTCTTTCAAATAATTCGCAAACTTGGTATACTGTGGCAACCATGTCAAATTGACGGTTCCAATCGCACCATTTCTTTGTTTGCCGATAATAATCTCAGCAACGTTTTTAAGTTCTGTATCTTTATTATAATAGTCATCACGATAAATAAACATTACAACGTCAGCATCCTGCTCAATGGCTCCGGATTCACGAAGGTCAGACATCATCGGTCTGTGGTCCGGTCGCTGCTCTACTGCACGGCTTAACTGTGACAGGGCAACTACAGGAACATTCAGCTCTCTGGCTACTCCCTTGAGTGCTCTTGAGATTTCTGAGATCTCCTGCTGTCTGGATTCACTTCTGCTACCCACACGAGCTGTCATAAGCTGTAAGTAGTCTATGATGATAATGTCAAGTCCATGTTCTAACTTCATCTTACGACATTTTGAGCGAAGTTCAGAAATAGAGATGCCTGGCGTATCGTCTATCATAAGTTTTGACTTTCCGATGATTCCGGCGCTTTCGATTAATTTCTCCCAATCAGAATCTTTCAGATTACCAGTACGAAGTGACTGTGCATCGACCTGCGCTTCCAACGCAAATAGACGATTCACAAGTTGTTCCTTAGACATTTCCAAACTAAAGATTGCTACAGATTTGTTAGCCTTAAACGCAACATGCTGTGCAATATTAAGGACAAACGCTGTCTTACCCATAGAAGGTCTTGCCGCTATCAGAATAAGGTCTGATGGTTGCAGTCCTGCAGTCTTATAATCCAGGTCTAAGAACCCGGTTGGAATACCGGTTACACTACCTGCATTTTTCGATGCCGCTTCAATCTTATCCAAAGCGTTTAGCACAACCTGTTTTATCGGCACAAAATCACCGGTATTGCGCTTTTGAACTAATTCGAAGACCTTCTTCTCTGTCGTCTCAAGCACTGCTTCCATCGGCTCCTTGCCGAGATAGCACATATTTTCAATTTCTTCATTTAACTTTATCAAACGACGCAACATCGCCTTTTCAGAAACGATTTCTGCATAGTATTTTACATTGGCAGATGTCGGTACCACCGACACCAAGTCTCTTACAAATTCCAGACTGCTGATCTCCGCAGGTACATCCTTCTCTTTCAGACGCGACTGCAAAGTAATCAAATCTACCGGTTTCCCTTCATTGTATATCTCAACAATCGCTTCGAAGATTACTCCGTAAGCTGTTTGATAAAAATCATCTCCGCTCACAATCTCCGATGATGTCAGAATCGCTTCCTTGTCCATCAGCATGGCGCCAATTACTGCTTGTTCTGCTTCAATACTATGAGGCAGTACGCGTTTAATGAGTGCTTCATCCATAGTGAAAGCCTCCTATTCTTCCGTTACAATCACTTTCAACTCCGCTGTTACCTTCGGATGTAATTTGACCGGAACTGTATGAGTTCCAAGTGCTTTAATTGCATCTTTCAGCTGAATTTTTTTCTTGTCGATATCATATCCCATCTGGTCATTTACTGCAACTGCAATTTCTTTGCTGGAAACGGAACCAAATGCTCTTCCACCTTCACCGATTTTGATAGCAAGCTCCACTTTTCCGGCCTCTAATTTCTTTGCCAGCTCTTTCGCTTCATCCAAAATCTGCTGTGCAACCTTCTCTTCATTCGCCTTTTGCAGTTTCAAATCGTTAAGATTCTTTCCGGTTGCTTCCAACCCCAGTTTTTTCGGAAGAATAAAGTTTCTTGCATATCCATCATTTACATTTACAATCTCTCCCTTTTTTCCAAGGGCTTTTACATCCTGAAGTAAAATTACTTTCATATTATATATCTCCTTCTGCAATCATCGTATCAATGTTTTCCTTCAGAGCCTTAATTGCCTCGTCCATATCCGTATGCTTGAACTGTGTTCCGGCTGTATTGATATGGCCGCCACCGCCTAGTCTTTCCATAATAATCTGAACATTTACTTCATCAATTGCTCTCGCACTTACGTAAATCTTCCCAAAATATTCTGTCAAGACAAAAGATGCCTTGATTCCATTGATATTCAGTAACTCATTTGCTGCCTGTGCACCGATAATTGTCGGACTGTCAACATCTTCATTTTCAAATCTTGCAATCGCATATTCCTCGCGGAAAATCTCAGCACTGCTGACAACCTTTGAACGCTCTCGATACCAGTCTAAGTCATCGCGGAACACCTTGCGCACATGAACAATGTCTGCACCACAACGCTTTAGGAACGCTGCCGCTTCAAATGTTCTCACTCCCGTACGATTCATAAAATTGTTGGTGTCAATCATAATGCCGGCATACATACTGTTTGCCTCAAGTGCAGTAATCTTAATGTCATCAGAAATATATTGCAACATTTCTGCAACCATTTCACACGCAGAAGACGCATAAGGTTCAATGTATGACAGCACTGTATTTTCAATCACATCATTTGTCTGTCTGTGATGGTCAAACACGACAATCATTTTTGCTGTTTTAAGAAGTTCCGGACATTCGGTAAGTTCCGGTCTGTTCGTATCCACAACAACAACCATCGTATTGTCATTCATAATATTATGAACGTCTGAAGGCTTCACAAACATATCCTCCGGATAATTGGAGTTCTTGCAAAAATCCTCATAAAACGGACGCACGGACGTTGTAATCTCATCAATTACAATATATGCTTTTTTCTGCATCGTCTGTGCTGCACGGTAAATACCAACTGCGGCACCAAATGAATCCGAATCTGTCATGCGATGTCCCATAACAATAATCTGGTCCTTCGACATAATGAATTCTCGAAGTGCCTCTGCTTTTACACGTGCTTTTACACGTGTGTTCTTCGCCGTCTGCTCTCGTTTTCCACCAAAATACTTGATATTTTTTCCCTCTTTGACAACCGCCTGGTCACCGCCTCTTGCAAGTGCAAGGTCAATTGCGACACGGGCATTATTATAACTCTGAGCATAAGTCTCAGACGACAAACCCATACCGATACTCAAAGTTACAGGCATAGTATTGCCGATGTTCACACTCTTCGCATCCTCAAGAACTGCGAATTTCCCTTTTATCATTTCTTTGTGGTACTGTTTTTTGACAACAAAGAAATACTTATCCTTCTCCATCTTTTTAACAAGTCCGTCAAAATTGGCAAGGTATTGGTTCACTTTTCGATCAATTAACGCAATCAAAAGAGACTGTCTTACTTCCTCAACACTCTCCATAACCTCTTCGTAATTATCAAAATAGATGAGTCCGGAAACCAGCTTTTGTCCCTCATTTTCCCGCTTATACCAATGCAGGTCTGTGACATCCTCCAAAGTAACCGTAACAAAGAGTTCTCTGTCCTTTGCAAAACCAAAGGAACCCTCTAGGGCATGAAGATTCTTAAGCGAAACACACATCAGAGTCGCTTTATAATCTCTATCTTCATAAGAAACCTCAATTTCTGCCGCAGTTCCCTCTTCTTTCGGGAAAACACTGCGATTCAATTCATGAATATAACTGCTGAGGTATCGCTCCTTGGTCTGTTCTTTTTCAAAGATTGACATAAATCTGTCGTTTGCCCACAAGATTTTTCCATCCTCAGCCAAAACAGCATAAGGCACCGGCATCTCTGTAAGCAAGGCATTATGAAGAAATCCATACTGCTCCCCTCTGCTTCCCAACTTCTTGGATTTCAAGGAATCGTTACGCAGAAAAATGATGAACAGAACTGCCATGCATACAATGAGCAAACCACACACTATGATTCCTATTTTCATATCTATCCCTCATATCCATTTGGATTGTTTGACTGCCATCTCCATGAATCTTCACACATTTCCTCTAATCCACGGACTGCCTCCCAGCCAAGCTCCGCTTTTGCCTTCGCCGGGTCAGCATAACACATCGCGATATCTCCCGGTCTTCTATCCATAATCTTGTACGGCAAATCTTTTCCACACGCTTTGCTAAATGCTTTTACCATATCAAGTACAGAATATCCGTTACCTGTTCCGAGATTGTAAACGCACACACCTGCGTCCTCTTCAATCTTCTTCAGGGCTTTCACATGGCCGTCTGCAAGGTCAACAACATGTATATAGTCGCGTACTCCTGTTCCATCGTGTGTATCGTAATCATTTCCAAATACACCGAGGAATTCTCGCTTACCTACGGCCACCTGTGTAATATAAGGCATCAAGTTGTTTGGAATACCCTTCGGATCTTCACCGATAGTTCCACTCTTATGTGCTCCAACCGGATTAAAATAACGAAGTAATACAACATTCCATTCCGGGTCTGAAGTGTGCAAATCTGTCAAAATCTGTTCTAACATAGACTTCGACCATCCATATGGATTAGTACACTGACCTTTTGGACACTCTTCTGTAATCGGAATAAATGCCGGGTCGCCGTAAACAGTAGCAGAAGAACTGAAGATAATGTTCTTAACGCCCGCATTTTTCATGACATCACAAAGCACGATTGTTCCCGCAATATTATTGTCATAGTACTGAAGTGGCTTTGCTACGGACTCTCCAACAGCCTTAAGTCCCGCAAAATGAATAACTGCTGAAATCTCCTCTTTTGCAAAAATATCCTGAAGTGCTTTTGCGTCACGGATATCTGCCTCATAAAATGGGATTTCTTTCCCTACGATTTTTCCAACACGTTTCAAAGACTCTTTGCTTGAATTGCAAAGATTGTCTACCACTACTACATCATATCCTGCATTGATAAGTTCAATACATGTGTGGCTGCCAATATATCCGGCTCCACCTGTTACTAAGATTGCCATTGCTCTCTTCCTCCTGCACGCCTATTTATACATTGTATTTTTTAACGATACTATTCATGATATCCCACTTTGTTTCCATATCCTGAATCAATTTGATATGTGTTCGTGTTCTGTCCAAGTTATGTCCTTCTCTGTGAACCTTGAAGTATACATCTCCCTGAAGATAATCTGTAAGGAAACGCATACCGCACTCATAAGTCATAACCTTAGCTCCCATCGGAAGCGATTCGATCTCCTTGGACGTCAGTTTTCCACCGCAGCCCTCGATAAAGCCCTTTGCATAAGCATCGAACAACTCCATGTCGCACCAAACTTTATCCAAATCCTTCTCATCTTCAACAGCTGTACTTGCGCCAAAGCGAATAGAATCACCAAAGTCATTCATGGCAAGACCCGGCATAACGGTATCCAGGTCGATGACACAGATACCCTTTCTTGTAGCATCATCAATCATAACATTGTTGAGTTTCGTATCATTATGTGTAACACGAAGCGGAACCTCACCATTTGCAAGCATATCTCCAAATACGTTTGCAAGCTCCTCATGTTCCAGATAGAAATTAATCTCATCCTGTACAGAAGCCGCACGTCCGCACACATCATCCGCAATAGCCTTTTTAAACACCTGAAATCTTGCCTTTGTATCATGAAATCCTTTGATAGTCTCATGCAAAGTCTCTGCAGGATAATCTGCAAGAAGTCTTTGGAAATTACCAAATGCAACCGCACTCTGATAGAAATCTTCCACAGATTCTACCTTGTCATACGTTCTCGCATCCTCAATAAAAATATAACATCTCCAGTAATTACCTTCAGAATCTATAAAGTATGGCTTATCATCTTTTGTACGAATTACATTTAAAGTCTCTCTCTCAGGGTCTCCACCATTCTGAATAATCACCTCACGAAGGTAAGATGTAACGTGCAAAATATTCTCCATTAATTCTTCCGGCTTTGTGAAAATAGCATCGTTCATACGCTGCATAATCACACGGCCTTCACTTCCGTCGTCTTTTCTGAGCGTCATCAAAAATGTATCATTAATATGTCCGCTTCCATAAGGAATTGCTGACATTACCATACCTTTTAATTTGAAGTTCACCAGTGCTTCTCCTCGACCACACCATACCTGCTCCGGATAAACACCATTTTCTTTCATCGTCTTAATTGCATTCACAACAACCGGCTTGTCTTCCTTGTAAGTCACACCATACCATTTGTCCTGTGAAGTCAATACGGTTACCGTTGCCTTGTCAGCATTCAGAAGATTGGTTACAACTGTTGGAAGGAAATACTCGCATTTCAGCGGATTCTTTTGAAGTCCTTCCTCTAAAAATGCTGCAAATCCAGCTTTAATCTCTTTTAAAAAGCTTGCGCTAAATCCCCACAAATTCATAGACACAATACTGTCTGTTGCAACCGGAGTCCATGTTGCCCCGTCATCCTCTGTGTATGCAGCGCCATCTCCTTTACGCTCAATTCTGGTTCGCTCTTCCACTTTCACCAGATAATCATTTTCATCGATTGTACAGATACCTCTGGCAACATGTCCATTCTCAGTTAATGTATTTTCCAGCTTGTAACCTACCATTGCATAGCGGTATTTGTCATCATCCTCATTGCGTGTTAAGAACTTATAGATTTTGTGGAACGCATCTCTTCCATAATAGTCATCTGCATTGATAACGGCAAATGGTCCATCAATCTCATCAATGGCACTGAGTACAGCATGTGCAGTTCCCCATGGTTTTACTCTGCCTTCCGGAACTTCAAAGCCTTCCGGAATATTATGTAAATCTTGATATGCATAAGCCACATCAATAACTTTTTCAATACGATTTCCAATTGCTTCTCTGAAATCAGCTTCATTCTCTTTCTTTATAATAAATACAACCTTTTCAAAGCCTACTCTTTTGGCATCAAAGATAGAAAAGTCCATAATAATATGGCCCTGATCATCTATCGGGTCAATCTGTTTTAATCCGCCGTATCGGCTACCCATTCCCGCTGCCATAATCACTAATACTGGTTTTTGCATTTTTCTTTCCTCCATAAAATTGCATACTATAATGGATTATTATAGTACATCTAATCAAGAAAATCTTTGCATTATAATCGCTACCTTTTGCACAATTCACCTTTTTCCTTGCTTTTTTCCTGTTTATGCAGTAAGATAAGAATAGGTTACAAGATTCAAAAAGAAAGAGGTTTACCAATGAGCTATGTAGGAACTACACTAGAAGACAGCCTTCGCATTGAAGAGCTTTTTACAATACATTATTTTGAATACGCCAGCAAGTTCTTCTTTCCCGGAGAATCCCACGATTTTTGGGAATTTGTCTGCGTAGACAAAGGGTCTGTCAATATCTGTATGGATGATACTGATATCATCCTTCACAAAGGAGAAATTGCCTTTCACGAGCCAAACGAGGTCCACAAAGTATCCACTTATGGTCAGATTGCACCGAACCTTGTGGTGATTTCTTTCCGCTGTAATAGTCCATTGATGGATTTTTTTAAGAAACAGGTTTTGAAAATAGATGAAAAAGAGCGGTCTTTGCTCGCTTCCATTTTAATTGAAGCGAGAAATCTATACGAGTCACCGCTGGACGATCCTTATTTGACTCACATGATTAAGAAGAAACACGTACCGGTCGGTACGGAACAACTCATTCGCACACAATTGGAGCACTTTCTGCTTCATCTGCTCCGCAGATATACGGCTGCAAGCAAGCATACAATTCTTCCTGCCACGAAAAGCACGGCCGATATTTTCAAACGTGTGTCTGATTATATGGAAGCTAATGTCTCTACACGCTTAACAATTGAACAGATTTGCCGTGACAATATGATTGGTCGGACACAACTCCAGAAGGTCTTTCAGAAAGAGGCCGAAATGGGCGTAATCGAATACTTTTCAAAAATGAAAATGGACGATGCCAAGCATATGATTCGTATTGGAAAACTGAATTTTACTCAGATATCCGAACAACTCGGATATACGTCCATTCATTATTTTTCAAGACAGTTTAAAAAACTGACCGGCATGACGCCATCCGATTATGCATCTTCGGTGAAGGCGATGGTTGAGAAAAGCTTATAACACAAAGAGAACGGTTGTGAACTCAATTCACAACCGTTCTTCAACGTTCTTAATTAATCTTGTACATATGGCATAAGTGCAATATGTCTAGCTCTCTTAATAGCTACTGTAAGAGCTCTCTGATGTTTTGCACAGTTTCCTGTGATTCTTCTTGGAAGAATTTTTCCTCTCTCAGAAACGTATTTTCTTAACTTAGCTACATCTTTGTAGTCGATTTCGTTATTCTCTTTTCCACAGAATACACATACTTTTTTTCTTCTGCGGATGTTTCTTCTCTTCATTGGAGAATCTGTTTTACTACCTTTATCAAAAGCCATTTGTCAATACCTCCTATTTTATTCTCGAACACGTATGTTCAAACTATACTACACAATCAATCGTCTAGCTGAATGGTAATTCCTCATCAATTCCATCCGGAATATTCATGAAGCCATCTCCAATATCTGAGCTTGGTGATGGTGCTGGGCTTGCCTGATAGTTGTTAGCCGGAGCTGCTGAACCGCTTGCTGCTTTGCTCTCTGCAAATTCTTGCTCTTCTACAACAACATCTGTTGTATATACTTTTACACCATCTCTGTTCGTGTAGCTTCCGGTCTGAATACGACCACATACTACAATTCTAGTGCCTTGGCGCAAATATCTCTCAGCGAATTCTGCTGCTCTTCCAAATGCCACGCAGTTAATGAAATCTGCTGTTGGCTCATTTTCACGTCTGAAACGACGGTCTACTGCCAATGAGTAACGTGCAACTGCTGTTGCGTTCTCACCTTGTGAGTATCTAACTTCAGGATCTCTTGTTAAACGTCCCATTAAAATTACTTTATTC
>JAZQSP010000206.1:0-5390 GCA_045630205.1 Faecalimonas sp.
CATCCGTTTTCAATAGGATATTCAGTCACAACAACAAGCAAAACAGAACGGGAATAACTCCTGAACAACGCCTCCACATCCAACGCCAACTGCTGCTCAAAAAGAATAGACAAATTCTCAATTACCAGATACTTCTCGCCACTATCATTCACATGAACATTCTCATCAAGAATCCCTTTCAGAACATCATACGCCACCATAGGAAGCGCAGAACTTTTCAGATCAAACTGCACTAACTCTTCCGCCAGCACCTCTCCAACATTCAATACAGCACAACCTTCCAACCTCTCGTAAACAAACACGAGCCCAGGATGAAAAGAAACATTATCATATACGGAAGAAAATGTCAACATTGCTTGCAAGGTAATAATCTTTCAAAAGTAACAAAAAAATCAATAAATACAGATAAATATCACTAACAATCACCTTCGAATCACTATATTTAACAACGATCGCATAAAATATGACAAATAGGACACTGAAACAATGATTGTGTCACAAGTTGGCATAATGAGATTATAACTTGCGCAGCAAACTATAATCTCATTTATTATGGCACACGAAGTAAAAAACAAACTCAGAGACATCCTTCTATGGATAAACATTGGCAAAATGGCCAATATCTATTTCAACAAGAACTCATCTTGGCTCTATGACAAGATAGACGAGCGTAACACAGAATTTACACAAGAAGAAATACAGCAACTCAAAGGCTCATTAGTGGATCTTGCTGACCGTATCCGCAAATGTGCTGACAGCCTGTAGCCATAGCTCCCTGACAATATGTCACTTATAAAGCTAAGGTACATCATTTGATTATATTCAGTAAACGCATACCCATAACCCATACTGACATGAAGACAATTATCCCAACAAATAAAATCCATCAATCTCACATTATTCACTTAATAGAAAGAGATGATGGAAAAACAAAGAACAAGAGCCTGGCGTAGACATCAGGCAAGACGTGTCTTCAAAGCAAGACTTAAGTACGCAGCAGTATGTATGAGTTATCCCCAGACAACTTGGGAAAAACTCAAGAAAACAAAATGGGCACAGTGTCTAAGAACAACCGGCACACCATGCAGCTGCTGGTTATGTCGCAGAGAGTCATTTGACAGAAAAACTGCCAAATTAGAAACTCGTAAAGCAGTGCAAGATGCATATCTAGATAAAACTGCTGAATAATCTTCAAAGGTGTCACACTGCGTGGCACCTTTAGGATAATTAAACAATCTGACTATAGTTATGGTAAATATAGACGACTACAAAAGAGAAATGCAATGCGAGTATAAAGGCCGCTTATACTCAGTTCGCGACAATGGTGCAGTATATCGTCATCAAAAAGAAGGATCAAACAAAGCTCCACTCGATAACATTTGGACATTCGGCAAAAAAGACAACAGTTGTGGATACATGATGATAGCAGGCGTACGTATACATCAAATTGTTGCAACAGCCTTTCATGGTGCACCAGAGACGCCAAACTTAATAGTAGATCATATTGACACCAACCGATGCAACAATAGACCAGAAAACCTTCGCTGGGTAACCAGACTGGAGAATGCCTTGAATAACCCTATAACAAGAGCAAAGATAGAAAGGATTTGCGGAAGCATTGAAGAATTCATCGCAAACCCTTCACTTCTATGGGGATATGAATCAGAAGACTCAAACTTCACATGGATGAGAACCGTGACATCCGAAGAAGCTCAAACATCCTATAAACGCTTATTAAATTATTCGCAAAGACCATTAACAGATCGCATAGGTAAAGGTGGCTCAATGGGTGAATGGATATACCAAAACACAAGTGAAAGTCCCGATAGTCCCTTTTACGGATTCAAGAGATGGAAAATTCAAGTAGTGGACAGAACCGAAGACAGTTCATTCCCGCTCGCTCCTCTTTCTACTGTAGCAGGAGAAGAAGTAATTAAGAAATATCAAGAAGCACTTGTCCCAGGTGCAGACTTCCTCATTAGCAGATATTTCAAGACCGTATTCAGAGAGGCTGTCTATTTTGAAGAAGAGAAAAAACTACGAGTTCTCAGCGAAAGGACCAATGCCCAACGCACTCCTCTTTACATCTTTGAAATATGGGCTGACAACGACACAATCTACCACAAAATTGTAGGATCATATAGTCTAAGCAAACCCAAGGCTGTCCAAGAAGCCATGCATGATCTTACGAAATATAACCGTCAAGAGTGGAAGTATAAACATAATAAACAATAAAGCGGCACTTGCCCTCTGCGCCTTTCTACGAAAGTCACAGAAGGCAACCTTCTATACCCACCGCACGGGCGAGAATATGAGGACTGCAAGCAGATCCTCAAACTCTCGTTGAAGCCCACGCACAAATAAAACGCCCGGCAAGACTTCAGCCAGCAAGCTGTCAGAAGACTTGCCCTATGGGCAGAGCGGAATCAGAAGGCTTACGCCCTCTTCAATTCATAACTCGCTCCGCTCGATTAAACAAATAGCGGTCTCGAGACTTTCGTCTTTTTCCTCCGGCAAATTTTGCGAACTCCGCGATTTTGCCTACGGACAAAATCTCTACGTTCTTTATGCAAAATTTCCTCCCCCAAAAGCCAAAAGACTCCAGCTTGTAATGCCCCCGACCCCACAGGGGAGAATGATCGCCAGAGAGCAGGTAGTACCTCGCCCGAAGGTCAATGCGTTACGGCCGCGCCATAACATAATCGAAGGGTTTATTGTGTAACAGACTTCGAACGGCACCCCTCGCTTGAAAGGATGGTGTTTAGTGACAGAGATTGGCACGAAAGAACGTCCTGCAGGCGTCAGATTACACAATATCGATTAAAACAGGAACCTAAAAGAAATAGGAACCATTCTCAGTTCTCCATATCTAACGCTAGTGGATGACTGAATTAGGTTCCTATTTCTTATTCTATATTGTGCTATCTTATGACAGAAACGGAACCGCATTCAGTGGTTCAGAAAACTTATAGTCATATGTATACAGATAGAATCAACCCCGATTATCCAGAAGGAAGGCTTCTGATTACTTCCTCCGGCTTCGAATTGAAGGATCCGACACTACCGCTGTCGCAAGTGTCTTTGGAATGCAAGGCACATTTGCTCATTAAGTATCTTAAGGAGAACGCTTTTGAATCGCGTTACTCTACTCACATGGATGCTATGTATAACGTCATCCTTGAGCATAATGCACAGAGAAATCTCTGTAAATACAATGTCATACTCAAGAAGTATCCTAAAGAAAGAACGTTCATTTACCTGTGGCTGCTGTATGACTTCTACGACATGCTCCCTACGTTCAAGAGGATACATGCCGAATCAAATTACTATAAGTTGACACCTTACTACCGTAACCTTGTAGACTCAGGAATGAGAATCGCCCAAAGTACGGGAATCCAAGATACAACGATCAGTGTAGAGGCATCCATGGTATCTTCGTTCTTTTACTATCTGATCAGATCCAAAATTGAGACCTTAAACTCGCTTACTGAGGGAGTTGTCAGGAACTATACCAGGTCAGGCCATTGCGGCCCAATGATACTATACCGGATAGCCGTTTTCCTTCGTCGCTATGCATATCATGCAGATGATCAAAGCATCATATCCGTTATATACTTCTTTCCTAAGGAGAATAGAACGTCCAAAATCTATCCTGCCTTGACACATGAAGAACGAGTAAAGTTGGAAAGCTTCCTGTTGTCTGAGAATAATCTTGTATCTAAGCGTGACAAAGCCATTGTCATACTGATGCTTTACTCAGGAATGCGATCCAAGGATGTCGCAAATCTTATGTTATCAGACATAGATTGGTCAAATAATGTTATCAGGTTCAAGCAAAGTAAGACACTAGGCAGCCTCACGTTGCCACTTCGTCCAGTGGTAGGCAATGCTATCTATGATTATATTATCAATGAACGCCCCCAATGTTCAGAAGAGAGACTCTTTCTCTCGCATGAGGCTCACTCGGGCAGATATGGCAGTTGTTCTATTGCCACTGCCACTAATCGAATCTATGCCCTTGCCGGAATCCGTCAAGGAAATCAGAGACAAGGCACTCATCTTCTCCGTCACAGTCTGGCAGATGAAATGATCAACGAAGGAAATGATGTGACAATGGTGGCTAAGACCCTTGGGCATCTTGATCCCAACACCTCATTGGGCTACATGTCATCCAATATCGATCAGCTTAGAGCCTGTGCCCTGAGTATAGAGACATATCCAGTAACCCATAAACTATACAGCCATGAGTAAACAGTTGACACGTGAAGAATGGTACACCGACTACCAAGATTACCGTGAAGCCTATGGATACAAGAATGCATCTTATAACTTCATTCGCTGCTTCCTTAATTGGTGCAGTAAAACTTATCCAGATAACCCTTATCTCACTCAGGAAATGCTTGACATCTGGAGAGAACGGCGCTCCACCGAAAATGAAATCTCGCATAGTTCTCGAGTATCTTACATAAACAAGTTCCTTGTATACATCAATCAGCGTTCAGATCAGTCACTGCCCCTATATAGTGAGCCAATGAAACGGATCACAAGGGAACCGGTCTTGATAAGCAAAGAACAGATAACCAACTTCTTTCGAGCAGTAGATGAACTGCCGTACAATCCAAACAACAAGTATACAGATGCATATCTTAGAGCACTTCAACTACCTGTTCTCTTCCGTCTGCAATATAGTACCGGCATGAGACCCAACGAAGTAAGATGGTTGAATCGAGAGGATATCGACTTAGACAAAGGACTTATCTATCTGAGACGCACAAAGGGATATCATGAAAGGATGCTTGCATTACATCCCTCAATGCTTGAGTTGTTGAAATCCTACTGGGCACAAATACATAAGCTTCAGCCTTACTCGCGTCCTTTGTTCCCTAATCTGAATGGCCAATATCGAAGCTCGTATTGGCTCAGGTACAACTTCAATGAGCTTTGGTATAGATATAATCCACGTCCATCTAAAGGAGAACGAGAAGTCGTATCCTATGCATTGCGTCATAACTACGCTATAGAAAACATAATGAAGTGGCATCAGGATGGATATAATGCGGACAAACGTCTAGTTGCCCTGAGTCGCAGCATGGGGCATGTAAGTATCAGAGCGACACAATACTACTTCCATCTGGTCCCTCGCTTTGCCGATCTGCTTGAGGATGCGGAAGGAGACTTTGTAAACAAGATAATGCCGGAGGTATAACAATGAATCGAGAAAACAATCATACTGGAGCGCTTGCTCTAGCGAAACTCTTTGCCTCTTTCCTTGACTCACATACAGGCAAACGTAGCGACTATACGCTAACCGGTTACAGGACATCTATGAGGCTCTTTGCAATCTTTGCGGAGCAAAGACTCGGAGCAAATCCACAACGCTTTGACATAAC
>JAZQSP010000207.1:0-2188 GCA_045630205.1 Faecalimonas sp.
TTTGTTTACTATGCGTTGCTGCTCATTATAAGGGGGAAGAGGAAACGGCAATTTATGTAATTCCTTTGACGATAAACCTAAAAGGCCAATTCCTTTACCACCTATCATATTATTATCCTTCAAATATTTTAGAACATGATAATAAAAACGAACAAAAAATTCTGCTTTAGGTCGTAATCTGTGCAGATGATTTTGAATGCATATATCATAATCCTGATTCCATATTATTGGTGTCCGCTAAAAACTCATTAGGCAAATAATTTCCTATCCGCAGTACCTCCATACCGGTATTGCGGATACTTTTTTAAAAGTAAGCCCTTATTTCAAAATAGCATCATCTCCGACGGAGGCGATTCATCGTTTTGGAGAATAGCCAACCAATCTTTTCCCGGTTCTTCAAAGAATGTATAACAATTGACATAGTACATGAGCATTATCCTGAACATTGTTGCCAGTCCAGAAAAGCTCCATGTTCTCTTGATACGTTTCTGTATCACCATAAGCAACAGATTCGCTATGAGCGTTGTCCATATTTGTATCTTGATTGCATTAGAACTTTCACCATAGAAGTATCTCAACGGGAAATTCTGTTTGAGTTGTTTGAACAACAGCTCGATTTGCCATCTCTGTCGGTAGATGTCCACAATTTCTTCTATTTCCATAGAAAAGTCATTGGTGAGTAATGAGATTAGTTTCGCTTTTGTCTTCTTTACATCAACATAGGTAATGATCCGTGCCTTGTGAATGATGTCATTTCCGTCCTTTATCTTTTTGGTGAAACTGACATTTTGAACCCGGTACATCATTTTACCTTCAACACTCATATATATGGTATCATCTTGAATCGTATAGACAAGATTCTTCTTCATTTTTGTGACATATATCACTTCATTTTTCGTAAGTTCCTCAAACTTTTCATAGTCAATGTATGCCCTGTCAAAGGCAAGAATGTCTCCATTCTTGTAATTGGACGGTTTGAGCATGAAACAGTCGTTGGTTGCCGCTGAAGTAAATCTGATGTCGGAAGGTACACCTTCATTGGCATGAATGTTGGAATGTACCTTTATCCCGCCTTTCTTCTTTCCGGATTTCGGATTGCGGCCGATTCCCTTAAAGATAAGGTTAGAAAAGAGAGTAATGGTTGTGGAATCAATGATCTGAAGCTTCTTCATCCATTGTGGATTCTGACGTTTGCGGCTGTCCGAGGAAAGCTCGTTCTTATAAGTGGAATACAAGTCCCCATAAACGGCTTCGAAGATGGACTCAGGTCTTCTGGCATTCGCATCAGACAAAGTGCTTCTCTTGGGCATGACATTGATACCAAGATGTAATAGCTTGTGCGCTTCGGGAAACATGGAATCCGTTATCTCACGTAGCGAATCGAACCTCTTTATGGTGGCATAAAGCATTATGACCAGATGCTGCCAGGCATCGAAGTGTTTAACATACCTTTCTCCACCATTTTTACGACTGAACTTTAAAATTTTAGACTTGTCAAGTAAAGAAAGTAGTTGGCCGAACATCGGCTGTCCGATAAAATGTGTACTTTTGCTCATCGTTATATAATTCTTTGGCGAGAACAAAATAACGAAAAAGGTCGGAATCCAAACAAGGAAACCGACCTTTTATTTTTTTGAACAAACTGAATGCTTTAGCGGACACCAATATTTAAGAAATCATTAATTCTTTGGGGAATAATGGTTTTCATTATTTCATAAGTAGATGCTTTTATTTGTTAAATGTAAACTGGTTGATGCGAAGCAATTCATGCTTGTCGGATTCAGGACCTTTCCATTCCATCCAAATTGCATGAACTCCCGATATGGTTTGAATGCTCGTTTCGTATTCCTTCCAATCTGTATGGGCAGGGACGGTAAGAGTACCTAAAATTTCTCCATCTTTGGAGTCTGAACGAACAATGATTTCGCCACCAAGGTCAGATTTTATCTGAATGGATATTTGGTTGGCACCTGCGCCGAAGTCCAAATATTTCCATGCTGCGATGTCACCATTGCGGATGGCTCCCAATTCTTCTTTGAATGCTTCTCCTTCCATTCGTTTGATTCTGGCATGTCCCTTCATCCAGCAAGCTTGGGCGGCATATATGGGTTTGAAAGCGTCCAATGGACCACCTGCACCTTGTGAGGTCATTTCCACTTCGTCGATAGTTCCGTCTTCATTGAATTTA
>JAZQSP010000208.1:0-1242 GCA_045630205.1 Faecalimonas sp.
CCCTTATTGTTAGTTGCTAACATTTAGTTGAGAACTCTAATGATACTGCCGGTGACAAACCGGAGGAAGGTGGGGATGACGTCAAATCATCATGCCGGTGACGTGTAGGGCTACAGGCGTGCTACAATGGCCGATACAAAAAGAAGCAATACCGCGAGGTTGAGCAAATCTCTAAAATCGGTCTCAGTTCGGATTGGTGTCTGCAACTCGACTCCATGAAGTTGGAATCGCTAGTAATCCTGAATCAGAATGTCAGGGTGAATACGTTCCCGGGTGTTGTACACACCGCCCGTCACGCCATGGGAGTTGGTAATGCCCGAAGTCGGGAGCCTAACCTCTTAGGAGGGGGCCAACGAAGGTAGGACAAGTGACTGGAGTGAAGTCGTAACAAGGTATCCCTACCGGAAGGTGGGGATGGATCACCTCCTTTCTATGGAGAAAGAAATAGAAAAGAAAATAACCTTGGGAACTTGGGTTACAAAATAAAAAGTTCCAATAGAAGTCATTTACTGAAATAAGAAATTTTTACTTGGTTTTGAGAGATTATTTCTCTCAATATTGTTCTTTGAAAACTAGATAATTAATTTGAGTAAAGAAAGTAAATCAATTTACAAAGAAGTCCGTAAATTGATTATTAAGATCTCAAAACTCATCAAGAAGGAAAATTTGGTGGTTAAATTAATAAGGGCGCATGGTGGATGCCTTGGCAATAGAAGCTGAAGAAGGACGTGACAAACTACGAAATGCCTCGGGGAGCAGTAAGTACGCTACGATCCGGGGATATCCGAATGTGGGAACACAGGTAGAGTAATATCTACTTATCCTAGAGTGAATACATAGCTCTAGAGAGAGCAACCTAGGGAACTGAAACATCTAAGTACCTAGAGGAAAAGAAAGAAAAATCGATTACCTTAGTAGTGGCGAGCGAAACGGTAACAGCCCAAACCAGTTTTAGGACTGGGGTTGTAGGACACTTTGCACGGAGTTACAAAATTGCTTTATAGCTGAATAACCTGGAAAGGTTAGCTGGAGAGGGTGAAAGCCCCGTAAGCGAAATGAAGCGATCTCCAAAGTGTATCCTGAGTCCGGCGGGACACGAGAAATCTTGTCGGAATCAACGGGGACCATCCCGTAAGGCTAAATACTCTCTATTGACCGATAGTGAACAAGTACCGTGAGGGAAAGGTGAAAAGAACCCCGGGAGGGGAGTGAAATAGAAAACTGAAACCATGTGCTTACAAA
>JAZQSP010000209.1:0-15291 GCA_045630205.1 Faecalimonas sp.
TTGTTGTGACAGGTAAAAAATTAGATCAAAAGATCTACTACAATCACTCTGATTATGTAGGTGGAATGAGAGAAACTACATTAAGAGAGATGATGGACAAGAAACCTGAAAGAGTTATCGAACTTGCTGTAAAAGGCATGCTTCCAAAAGGACCTTTAGGAAGAGAAATGTACAAAAAATTACATGTATACGCTGGTGCAGAGCACGCTCACGCAGCTCAAAAACCAGAAGTATTGACATTCTAATTAGGTGAAAGGGAGGAAATAACATGTCTAGCGCAAAATTCTACGGAACAGGAAGAAGAAAAAAATCAATCGCAAGAGTATACTTAGTACCTGGTACAGGTAACATTACAATTAATAAAAGAAGCATCGACGAGTACTTCGGATTAGAGACATTAAAAGTTGTTGTACGTCAACCACTCGTTGCTACAGAGACTTTAGACAAATTCGATGTATTAGTAAATGTACACGGTGGTGGATACACAGGACAAGCTGGTGCAATCCGTCACGGTATCTCAAGAGCTTTACTTCAAGCAGATGGTGAGTACAGACCAATTCTTAAGAAGGCAGGATTCTTAACACGTGATCCACGTATGAAAGAACGTAAGAAATACGGTCTCAAAGCAGCGAGAAGAGCACCACAGTTTTCAAAGAGATAAGGATTACTGCGAATTGCAGTATATGGAAGAAACCCAGAGTTTACTCGTGGGTTTCTTTTTATATACTGCAATTCATTGGAAGACAAGAGATGACCGAGAAGAAGCAAGTGAAACGAGCGAATTCGAGGTTCTTTCTTGGATTCGCAGTAATCCCTGCCATCCCAACTCTATTTTGGGCCTATGTAGAAAAATAACTCTTCCAAACCCCAATTATCATGATTACAGGTGAACTCACATGCTTTAATTAAAGTTCTTTGGGTCTATAGAAAATAATCTTTCTATAAGACCCATGAATTTTAAATATTGTGGGTCTACAACTATTATTCTTTTGCATAGACCCAAAGTACACTCTAAAAAGCAAATTCTCATTGCAAAATGTTCAAAATTGGGTCTACCGACAGAATTATCTCCCATAGACCCAACACAACAAAGAGAAAGGCTCTCATGCATTGAGAGCCTTTAAAACTATTGCAATTCTTTAATTCTTTGGTGAAAAATGCACCATCGGAGTTGTGTTATCCATCTTCAAAAATGTATATCCATTTTGAATTCCCCAGAAGAGAATATCATCTACAGCTTCGACGCTAAATGACTTGATGTCATGTTGTAACACAACTGAAACATTATGTTTTTGAATACCTGAAATAACGTTATTGGCTACGCCTGATGAAGTTGTTGCACCTCCGGCATCGCCACTGCTTACATTCCAGTCGCAGTACAAATATCCGAAACGCGATATGGATTGTGTCAATGCACTCATGATTCCGGAACAATATTTTCTACTCACGGTATTGTTAGTCCCACCAGGGAATCGTACAATGGTCGGCTCCACGCCAGTTTGTGCTACGACAATATCTCTGATTCCAAATAAATCCTCGTAATATGCTTCTTCGCTGGAATAAAGTTTTTCATATTTGTGTGTCAGAGTATGTAATGCAATAGTATGTCCACGTCTGTGTGTTTCCCCTATCATGTATTGATAGGATGAAAATTGGTTGGTTACAAAAAATGTAGCTTTGACGCCATATTTATCTAAGATATTGAGTAGTCTTGCGGTCTGTGAACTTGGCCCATCATCGAATGTAAGATAGACAACTTTGTTCCCAGGGTTAACAGGATTAGCGACTGCCTGTTGCCGATATACATATACCTTGCGGGTAGTAGTTGTAGTGTTTCCAAAAGAGTCAGACACACTGTATGTGATAGTATTGATTCCCATCTTACTTGTGTCAACGCTGCCGCTTACGGATACCTTTGATGTGATATCGCCGTCAATATTGTCGGAGGCTGTGAAGCCCGGGTCTGTGTAAGCAGTGCCAACTTTGATATAAGTCTTCACTTCACCGCTCAAGGTGATGACCGGTTTGTTAAGGTCGGCTATCTGAACGGTTCTCTTTACTTCGCCTATATTGCCGGAGGAATCAGTTACGGTGTAGGTTAGCACATAAGTACCGTAAGTATGTCCGTCAACTGTGCCACTTACAGTCACCTGACTTGTCAAATCCCCATCGCATTCGTCTGCAGCAGTAAATCCCGGATCGACGAAATCATAACCTTTGTCACGTGAGATTTTATTGCCTTGAGTCAAGGTAATGACAGGAGCAATGACATCTTTGTATACAAGGGTTCTCTCAGCGGTACCAATGTTTCCGGAAGAGTCAGTAACGGTGTAAAAGATTTTCCCGTCTTTTTCTTCGCTTGTAACCTGTACGGTTAAATCCCCATCATAATTATCAGTTGCAGTGAATCCTTCTTCCTCATATCCGAGAACCGGATTCGCATAGTGCTCCGGAGATGAAACAAGAACAATTTCTGGAGGAGTTGTATCTACAACCTTGAAGATTCTTTTTTCAGAAAGTGTCATTTCCTTGTATTTAGCGATAAAGGTCACTTCATAGTCGCCTAATTTCGATAAATCCACGTTTCCCTTCATGGTAGTTGTGACAGGGGTACCTTTTCGGTTAATCAGTGAGCCTTTGCACAGTGCTGTAATCTCAGGAATTTTATCCTCTCCATATTCTATTGTAATCACCTTATCTGTCACACTAAGCACCAGGGAGTATTTGTTGAACCTCCAGACAACTCCAATTGCTGCAAGAATACATAAAAGCACAGAAATACTAGTAATCAGTATGATTGTCTTCTTTTTTGTCATTTGTTTCGTCCTTCTCCAAATAATACAACTAATTTTCTATTAATATATCTAACAAATCCTTATAATCGCTTTTCGATGAATGAGCATTGGTAGACGTTTTCTTTGCGTTAGCAACAGCGGCGGTCGATTTTGCGATTGGTTGAATCGTTCCGGCCCCGGCTACACAGCCTCCCGGACACGCCATTCCCTCCAAAAGATATCCGTCATATTTCCCTGCCTTTGCAAGAGTGAGGAGTTTGCGGCATTCTTCCAAACCTTCTGCACTGGCAATCTTTACTTCGCGGTCCGGATAATTTTCCTTGATATAGGCAGCAACTGCGTTGGCAACACCGCCACTTACGGCAAAACCACGTCCGTCACCGCTTGCTCCATGCATGGAACCCATTTCTTCCAGTTGATCGAAGTCTACGTTCTTAGCCTCGAACATACCCTGTAATTCTTCGAAAGTCAGAACAAAATCTACGTCGCTTCGAATGGTTCTTCGGCTGGCCTCTAATTTCTTAGCGGCACATGGACCGATAAAGGCAACGCGACATCCCGGATGTTGCTTTTTCACAAGCCTGCCTGTAAGTACCATCGGTGTTAGAGCCATTGAGATACAATTGCTGTATTCAGGGAATAGCTTCTTCGCCATCACAGACCATGCAGGGCAGCAGGAGGTTGCCATAAATGGAAGTTTTTTTGGAACCTCATTGATAAAGTCATTGGCTTCTTCGATTGTACAAAGGTCAGCACCGATTGCTACTTCTATCGCATCTTCAAAACCGAGTGCTTTAAAAGCGGAACGCAATTTTTTGGAAGTAAGTTTCGGACCGAATTGTCCTGCAACAGCGGGAGCAACAATTGCGTAAACAGGCTCTTTTCGTTTGATTGCCTGAATCAACTGGAATATCTGTGCTTTGTCTGCAATTGCTCCGAATGGGCAGTTTGCAAGGCACATTCCGCAGGATACACATTTTTCCTGGTCGATTTCAGCGCGACCGAGTTCGTCTGAACCGATAGCGTTCATACCGCATGCCTTCGCACATGGACGCTCCATTCTTGTAATGGCGTGGTAAGGACATACCTGAATGCATTTGCCGCATTTAATACATTTGCTCTCATCAATAACGGAACGGCCGCCTTGGATACGGATGGCGTCACGCGGACACACCTCTGCACAAGGCTGAGCCAGGCAACCCTGGCAGGCGTCGGTCACTTTAATTACATTATCCGGGCATTTGTGACATGCAAATTTGATAATGTTAATGAGTGGCGGTTGATAATATTTCTCCGGTATAATACATTCTTCGGCACCTTTGGATACCGGTGCATGCTCTGCAACCGGGCGAAGCGGAAGTCCCATAGCAAGACGTAAGCGTTCCTCTACAATGGCGCGCTCCAAAAATACGCTTTCTCGGTAGCCGGTTGCTTCTCCTTTGATAATATCATAAGGAATCTGTTCGAGACGCATTTCGTCTCCTTCTTCATATTCATAAGATAATTTTGCAATCTCTGCAAATACTTGTTTTCGAATTTCATTTACGGATGTATGTATTCCTCTCAAAGTCTTCAACTCCTTTTATTTCTAGTTCGTAAATACTCTAACAAAAGTACTGCAAAAAATCAACCTTTTTCGGTTGATGATTCTTTAAAAAAAAGGTATAATTGATAAGATGACAACTAAAGGAGGCAGACAAAAATGAACAAAAGAATTACAACGAAACAATTGACAGCGACAGCACTACTTTTAGCACTTTGTATTGTGTTTCAATGCATGAAAGGTTTATCCGTATATCTGACAGGTTCGGCAGTGAACTGTATTCTGGTAATTGCCACCTTATATTGCGGCTTGTTTTCCGGCACATGCATTGCGATACTGACACCTGTGGTAGCTTATTTTATCGGAGCGACTCCGATTATAAACATGATACCACTCATGATGTTTGTAATTATGGTTGGAAATGAGCTGATTGTATTGTGTGTGTGGCTATTTCATAAGAAAAGACTTGCAATCGGGATGCTGCTTGGATGTGTCACAAAAGCGTTGTTTTTGTGGCTTGCAGTTTGGTTTGCAGTGTTGCCTGCATTTGGAACAAAATTACCGGGACCTATGGTGGCGACAGTGAAGACAACGTTCTCTATCACACAGTTTGTGACAGCCTGTATCGGAAGCGTGATTGCATGGATGATTTACAAGAAAGGTTATCTAGACAAACAATAGAATTTTTAGTAAAATACCAATATATGTAAAGAGAAAGGGAGAACGAAGGATGAGTAACCTAACAGAGATTAGATGGCACGGCCGAGGCGGTCAGGGTGCCAAGACAGCCGCACTATTGCTTGCGGATGTAGCCTTCCAGACAGGAAAATATGTACAGGGATTTCCTGAGTACGGCCCGGAGCGTATGGGAGCTCCAATTACAGCGTACAATCGTATCAGCGACACACAGATTCGCGTACATTCCAATATCTATGATCCACAGTATGTAGTGGTGGTAGATGAGTCACTTTTGGAGACTGTTGATGTTACCAAGGGACTTAAGAAAGATGGCGCGATTCTTATTAATACAGAGCGAGCAAAAGAAGAGATTATTTCCCATTTAAAAGGGTATGAGGGAAAAGTATACACCATTGATGCAAAGAAAGTGTCACTTGCTACGATGGGAAAATATTTTCCAAACACACCGCTTCTTGCAGCGATTGTTAAGGTGGCAGGCATCATGGAAGAAGACATTTTCTTAAAAGAGATGGAGGCTTCCTTTAAACATAAATTTGCCAGCAAGCCGGAGGTTATTGACGGTAATATGGCAGCACTCAAGATGGCAATGCAGGAGGTGCAATAATCATGGCAAGTAATATCAAAGAATTAGGTGTAAAGACAAAATGGCAGGATTTGACAGAGGGTATGATTATTGTCGGCGCCGGAACTTCCAAAGAATTCAAGACCGGAGAATGGTCTTCTGTAAAGCCTGAATTTATCGAAGAGAAGTGTAAGCAGTGCTTACTTTGTGTACCGGTATGCCCCGACAGCTGTATTCCGGTCAAAGATATGAAGCGCGGTGCGTTTGACTATGATCACTGTAAAGGATGCGGTATCTGTGTGAAATCATGTCCATTCGGTGCAATTACAATGGAAGGGGTGAAATAATATGGGAAAAAGAGAACGTATATCGGGAAATGAAGCAGTAGCAATTGCGCTCCGTCAGATTAATCCGGACGTATTTCCTGCATTTCCTATCACACCATCCACAGAGATTCCACAGTACTTTGCTTCGTTTGTGGCAAATGGACAGGTGGATACAGAATTTATTACCGTAGAGAGTGAGCACAGTTCCATGAGTGCCACTATCGGTGCTTCTGCAGCAGGTGCGAGAGCACTCACAGCGACATCTTCTTGCGGTCTCGCATACATGTGGGAAGAATTATACATAGCAGCGTCAAACAGATTGCCGCTTGCACTTGCACTTGTAAATCGTGCACTTTCAGGGCCAATCAACATTAACTGTGACCATTCAGACAGTATGGGAGCAAGAGATGCAGGCTGGATTCAGATCTATGCAGAAAACAATCAAGAAGCTTATGATAACATGGTACAGGCATTCCGCATTTCAGAGCATAAAGACGTACGCCTTCCGATTATGATTTGTCAGGATGGTTTTATCACCAGCCACGCAGTGGAGAATATCGAATTATTAGAAGATGATGCAGTGAAGAATTTCGTAGGCGAATATGAACCGGAAAACTATCTTTTGAATCCAAAGGAAAAGATGGCAGTCGGACCTTATGCGATTACAGATTATTATATGGAAGCAAAACGCAATCAGGCGGAAGGTATGAAGAATGCCGTTGCAGTTGTAAAAGAGGTTGCAAAAGAATTTGCGGGAATCTCAGGAAGAGAGTATGGACTCTTTGAAGAGTACTGTATGGAAGATGCTGAAGCCGCCGTTGTAATGATAGGTTCAGCAGCAGGTACAACAAAAGATGCGATTGATGCACTTCGCGCAAAAGGGGAGAAGGTGGGTCTTATCAAGATTCGTCTTTACCGTCCATTCCCGGCTGAAGAGATAGCGGAAGCACTTAAGAATGTCAAAGCAGTTGCAATCATGGACAGAGCAGAAGGCTACACGAATCATGGTGGTCCATTAGGTTCTGATGTGATGGCAGCCATGTTCCGTGCACGTTCACAGGCTCACGCAGTCAACTATATTTATGGCCTTGGCGGACGTGATGTGCGTGTGGAAGATATGGAAAAAGTATTTGCAGAATTAAAGCAGATTGTGGCAGATGGCGATGCAGGTGAAACTTATCGTTATCTCGGAATCAGAGAGTAAGGAGGAAGACGGAAATGGCATATAATTTTAAAGAAACAATGAACAAACCGGAACGTCTTGCTCCGGGACATAGAATGTGCGCCGGATGTGGCGGTACAATCGCAGTTAGAAACGTACTTCGCGGTCTTCATGAGGGAGACAAGGCAGTCATTGGTAATGCAACTGGTTGCCTCGAGGTATCGACATTTACATACCCATACACAGCATGGGAAGACAGTTACATTCATAATGCATTTGAGAATGCAGGTGCAACCATGAGTGGTGTGGAAGGTGCTTACAATGCACTTAAGAGAAAGGGCAAATTAGACGATACATACAAGTTCATCACCTTCGGTGGTGACGGAGGTACTTACGATATCGGTTTCCAATCTCTTTCAGGAGCAATGGAACGTAATCACGATATGGTATATGTATGTTACGATAACGGTGCTTACATGAATACAGGCATTCAGCGTTCATCTGCAACGCCGATGTATGCAGACACAACGACAACGCCGGTAGGAAGTGAAAGCAACGGTAAAATGCAGAATCGAAAGGATTTGGCAGCAGTGATTGCGGCTCATGATGTTCCGTATGTGGCACAGACTACATTTGTACAAAACTTTAAGGACCTGCATATCAAGGCTGAGAAGGCAATCTATACACCGGGAGCAGCGTTTTTGAATATCATGGCTCCATGTCCGCGTGGATGGAGATACAACACACCGGACATTATGGAAATCTGTAAACTTGGTGTTGAGACATGCTACTGGCCACTGTTTGAAGTGGTAGAGGGCAAATGGATTCTGAACTATGAGCCGAAGAAGAAACTTCCGATTGAAGATTTCTTGAGTAAACAGGGCAGATTCAAACATCTGTTTAAGAAAGGTAACGAACATCTCATTGAGCAGTTCCAGAATGAAGTAGACAGAAGATGGGAAGAATTACAGTTCAGATGTTCTAGATAATTAGCGAGGGATATTATGGAAATCATCATTGTTAGGCACTGTGAACCGGATTACAGTATTGATTCTTTGACGCCAAAGGGGTGGAGAGAAGCAGAATTGTTATCGGACAGGCTTTCAAAAATGGATATTACAGAAATTTACTGTTCGCCACAGGGCAGGGCAAAAGATACAGCGTCTCTGACATTGAAGAAAATACATCGAGAGGCTAAGGAACTTGAGTGGCTTCGTGAATTTAAGGGACATGTAAAGTACGACTTTTTGGACCAGCCGATTCGTTGTTGGGACATGCTCCCAGCTTATTGGACAAAACAGGATGAATACTACAGCAGAGAAGATTGGTATAAGACAGAACTTATGCAGTCCGATACAGTGGAAGAGCAGTACAAATGGGTGATTGCGCAGCTGGATAAATTTTTGGCAGAGCATGGATATGTACATGACGGGGGAATCTTTCGTGTAGAGAGGGAGAATCATGACCGCATTGTATTGTTCTGTCATTACGGCATTAGCTGTGTGATTTTGGCGCATATGCTTGGATTTTCACCGGTTTTGTTTTTTCAAGGGTTTGTTATGCAGCCAAGTTCAGTGACCAGTATTGTCACAGAAGAGCGAGAGAAGGGTATTGCAGCCTTTCGCATTCGCAGTTATGGAGATATCAGTCATCTGTATATTGCAGACGAAGAACCGTCATTTATGGCGAGATTCTGTGAATGCTACAGTGATGATGAGAGACATGATTTTTAGGAGTTAGTGAGATGTTTAATAAATTAACACAAAAAGACATTGACGATATGATGGCGGAGGTGGAGCATCGCAAATGCTACATTCGAAAAGACCTTTTGGAGGATGTAAAGATTGCAAGAGCACATGGAGACTTGAGTGAGAACTTTGAGTATAAGGTTGCGAAGCAAGCCAAGAATCAGAATGAGAGTCGCATTCGTTATTTGGAAAAAATGATTAAAACAGCAATTGTTGTGAGTGATGAGTCGAAGGATGACGAAGTGGGTATCAACAAGATTGTAGAACTTTACTTTGAGGAAGAGGACGAGGTGGAGGAATTCAAGATTGTGACAACTGTTCGAGGGAACTCGCTTAAGAATCTTGTGAGTACGGAATCACCAATCGGGAAAGCTGTTTTTGGTCACAAGGTTGGAGACCGCGTATGGATTGCAATTCATGCAAATGCAGGATATTACGTGCAGATTAAATCCATTCGCAAGGCGCCTCCTGAAGAGGAAGAAGAATTAAGAAAATTTTAAATAAACAAAAAGGAGAAAATCTATGGAAATGTTATCGATTGAAAAGGAATTGCAGGGAAATGCGTACCCGGGGCGAGGAATTATTATCGGCAAGACACCGGACGGAACGAAAGCTGTAACAGCATACTTTATTATGGGAAGAAGTGAAAACAGTAGAAATCGCGTGTTTGTGACAGAGGGGGAAGGAATCCGTACACAGGCATATGACCCGTCAAAACTTACAGATCCGAGCCTTATCATCTATGCACCGGTTCGTGTGTTAGGAAATAGAACAATTGTTACAAATGGTGATCAGACAGACACCATCTATGATGGAATGGATAAAGAGCTTACATTTGAACAATCATTAAGATGCAGAGAGTTTGAACCGGATGGTCCGAATTATACACCTCGTATCTCAGGAGTGATGCACATAGAAGGTGGAAAATACGACTATGCCATGTCAATTCTTAAGAGCAATAACGGCGACCCGTCATGCTGTAATCGTTATACATTTACATATGAAAATCCGGTAGCAGGAGAGGGACATTTTATTCATACATACAAATGTGATGGCAATCCACTTCCAAGCTTTGAGGGAGAGCCAAAACTTGTAAATATTTTAGATGATATGGATGCTTTCACGGAGCTTTTGTGGAAGAGCCTTAACGAAGAAAACAAAGTTTCTTTATTCGTTCGTTATATCGATATTGCTACAGGAACTTACGAGACAAAGATTATAAATAAGAATGCATAGGAGACAGAAGATGAAAGAATTAGAATTAAAGTATGGATGTAATCCAAATCAAAAGCCGTCAAAAATCTATATGAACAATGGGGAACTTCCAATCAAAGTACTTTGCGGAAGACCGGGATATATCAACTTTTTGGATGCATTTAATGGTTGGCAGTTGGTAAAAGAGCTTAAGAAAGCAACAGGACTTCCTGCAGCAACTTCTTTTAAACATGTTTCGCCGGCAGGAGCAGCAGTTGGTCTTCCTTTAGATGAGACATTGGCCAAAATCTACTGGGTTGATGACGTGGAAGAGTTGTCTCCGCTTGCATGTGCCTACGCAAGAGCAAGAGGTGCGGACAGAATGTCTTCTTTCGGTGACTTTATTTCTCTTTCGGATGTATGTGATGTTGCAACAGCAAAGCTTATTAAGAGAGAAGTGTCTGATGGTGTAATTGCTCCGGGATATGAGCCGGAGGCACTCGAAATCTTACAGGCAAAGAAAAAAGGCAACTACGCAGTGATCGAGATTGACCCGGACTATGAGCCGGATCCAATTGAGCACAAAGAGGTATTCGGCATTGTCTTTGAACAGGGAAGAAATGAACTTGTGATTGACGATGCATTGCTTGCGAATGTAGTGACAGAGAACAAGAATATTCCGGAAAGTGCCAAGATTGACCTTGCAATCGCGCTTATCACATTAAAGTATACACAGTCTAACTCTGTATGTTATGCAAAGGGCGGACAGGCAATCGGTATTGGAGCAGGGCAGCAGTCACGTATTCACTGTACAAGACTTGCAGGTCAAAAGGCAGATAACTGGTGGCTTCGTCAGTCTCCGCAGGTACTTGGCTTACAGTTTGTAGATGGTATCGGAAGAGCAGACAGAGATAACTCCATTGATTTATATATCGGTGATGAGTACATGGATGTACTTGCCGATGGTGCATGGGAGAGAATCTTCAAGGTGAAACCACCTGTGTTTACAGAAGAAGAAAAGCGTGCATGGCTTGACAAGATGACGGATGTTGCACTTGGTTCAGATGCGTTCTTCCCATTTGGAGACAACATTGAACGTGCGCATAAGAGCGGTGTAAAATACATTGCACAGCCGGGCGGTTCTGTTCGTGATGACAATGTAATTGATACATGTAATAAATATAATATGGCGATGGCATTTACGGGAATTCGTTTATTCCATCACTAGAATAGCAAAAAAAGCGGGATTGCAGTGCAATCCTGTTTTTTTATGGGTAAACTATAAAAAATAGTTGTATTTTTGAGCATTTGCATATATAATATACAGGTATATTGTGCAAAAATATGGCGAATATGTCAAATAATAGGAGGAAAACATGGGAAAATATTTTGGAACAGACGGTTTTCGTGGGGAAGCCAATGTTGTGTTAACCGTGGAACATGCTTTTAAAGTCGGAAGATTTTTGGGATGGTACTACAGCCAGGAACACAAAGCAAGAATCGTAATCGGTAAAGATACGAGACGTAGCAGTTATATGTTCGAGGATGCTCTTTCAGCAGGACTTACAGCCTCAGGAGCAGATGTGTATCTGCTTCATGTAACGACCACACCGAGTGTCTCTTACGTGACACGCACAGAGGATTTTGACTGTGGTATTATGATTTCGGCAAGTCATAATGTATTCTATGACAATGGAATCAAATTGATTAATTCACAAGGTCGTAAGATGGATGCAGAAGTTGAAGCAAAGGTAGAAGCTTATATTGACGGTGAGTTCGGCGAGATTCCATATGCAACAAGAGAAAAGGTAGGACGTACAGTGGATTACTCAGCAGGAAGAAATCGTTATATCGGTCATTTAATCTCCATGGCAACGCGTTCTTTTAAAGATAAGAGAGTGGCTCTCGATTGCTCTAATGGTAGTGCATCTACCATCGCCAAGAGTGTATTCGATGCGTTGGGGGCTAAAACATATGTAATCAACAGTGAGCCGGATGGAACCAATATTAACAAAGATTGTGGTTCTACACATATTGAACATCTGCAGAGATACGTTGTGGAGAATCGTCTTGACGCAGGTTTTGCTTATGATGGCGATGCGGACCGCTGTCTTGCAGTAGATGAGAACGGTAAATTGGTTGATGGTGATTTGATTCTCTATATATGTGGTAAATATCTCAAAGAGCAGGGAAGACTCAATGCGGATACGATTGTAACAACGATTATGTCGAATCTTGGACTTTACAAAGCGTGTGATAAAGCAGGCCTTAAGTATGAGAAGACAGCAGTTGGCGATAAATATGTGTCTGAAAATATGACAGCTAATAATTATTCTCTTGGCGGAGAACAGTCCGGTCATATTATTTTCAGTAAATATGCAACCACAGGAGACGGTATCTTAACATCACTTCTTATTATGGAGGTTATGCTTGAGAAGAAACAATCACTTGCAAAACTGACAGAGGAAGTGACGATTTATCCGCAACTTCTTAAAAATGTCAGAGTGGCAGATAAAAAGGAAGCAAGAGAGAATCCGGCAGTTGTAGAAGCAATTGCAAAAGTGACGGAGGAACTTGGAGATAACGGACGTATCCTGGTGCGTGAGAGCGGAACAGAACCGGTAATCCGCGTCATGGTGGAAGCGGAGACGACTGAACTCTGTGCTAAATATGTTAAGCAGGTGATAGATGTCATCTGTGCAGAAGGATTGATTGTGTTAGAATAAGATGAAGAGGACGTTGTTGTAAAATGATATGCAACAACGTCTTTTTCTTGACAGAATAAGGTATAAAGGTATAAGATATGTTATGTTAGTAACATACGAAAACAGTTGAGGCATGAAAGGAAATACAAATGAAATTTTTAGCTTATGACAGTCCGATTATGAGTTTTCTGTCGAAGATGGCAGATTTACTTTTTTTAAATGTGTTGACGCTTATTTTCAGCATTCCGCTGATTACAATCGGGGCGGCAACAACAGCAGCACATTACACTGCATTAAAAATACATAGAGAAGAAGGGCATGTGTGGAGCTGCTTTTGGAAATCATTTAAGATGAACCTCAAACAATCTACAGGAATCTGGTTAATCTTTGTCGTATATTCCGTTGTTTCAGTTGTGGCATATCTTGTTTACGGCAATATAGGTAGCAAGGTTGCAAGTGCAGGACAAGGGGTTCTTATGGCTACATTGATATTTGCAGCGTTTGTGTATGCATGGGTAATGCCGTTGCAATCCAGATTTGTCAATACGATTGGAGTGACGCTTAAGAATGCGTTCTACATGGCGTTCAGATATTTCTTCCGCACGTTGCTGATGGTGATTTGCAATGCGTTGCCGGTAGGCTTGTTTCTTCTCATTTTCTTAGTGTTGGGACTTCGCGGATTCAGTATTTGGTTGGTGTTTGGAATATCTGTACCAATCTACTGGTGTGCACTTTTGTATGACAAGATATTTGAGAAGTTGGAAGATATGATACTAGAGAATACGCAGGAAGAGCAATTAGAGCAAATCGAAGCAGAATAAATGAATCAGGAATCCTCTTTGTGACAAACAAGGAGGATTTTTTCATATTTATCATAAAACTGTATATAATATCATTTCAAGGGAGGATTAACATTATGTATCGATATTTGCCAATTCGCGATGTTTACGCAAGAGAAATCTTGGATTCCAGAGGCAATCCGACTGTGGAAGTGGAAGTACTGGCAGGAGAAAATATATGTGGCCGTGCAAGCGTGCCATCCGGAGCATCAACCGGACAGTTCGAGGCGGTGGAATTAAGAGACGGAGGCGAGCGCTACCGAGGTCTGGGAGTGACCACTGCAGTGGATAATGTCAATACAAGAATAGCACCAGAAGTTATCGGGATGAACATCTTTGACCAGACTGGAATTGACAGAGTGATGATTCGATTGGATGGTACAGAAAACAAGTCGAAGCTTGGGGCGAATGCCATTTTAGGAGTATCCATGGCAGTTGCGAAAGCCGCGGCAAAGGCTCTTGAGATTCCATTGTACCGTTATCTTGGAGGTGTTTCTCCAAAGAGGATGCCAATACCGATGATGAACATTTTAAATGGGGGTAAACATGCAGATAATCCCGTGGATTTTCAAGAGTTTATGATTATGCCGGTGGGTGCATGCTGTTTTAAAGAAGGACTGCGCATGGGCGCTGAAATATATCATATGCTAAAAGGCATTTTGCATGATAAACAGTTAAGTACGGCAGTAGGAGATGAAGGTGGATTTGCGCCGGATGTTAAAGATGCAAAAGAGGCTTTGACACTGATTGTGGAAGCAATTCAAAAAGCGGGATACAAATTAAAAGAAGAAGTTGCAATTGCATTGGATGTGGCTGCATCTGAGTTGTATAACAAGGAATTTAAAAAATATGTATTTGAAGGAGAGGACGTGATTCGCTCCTCCGAGGAATTAGTAGCATATTACGAAAATTTAATTGCAGAATTTCCTATTATATCAATTGAAGACCCAATGGATGAGGAAGATTGGGAAGGTTGGAAGATGATGACGGAACGTCTTGGACAGAAGGTGCAACTCGTTGGTGATGATTTGTTTGTAACCAATACCAAGAGACTTCAGAAGGGCATTGATATGCAGGTGGCAAATGCAATTCTCATTAAGGTAAATCAGATAGGAACGCTTACAGAAGCTTTTGAAGCGATTGAACTTGCGAAGAAGGCAGGGTATCGCAGTATTATTTCTCATCGTTCCGGTGAGACAGAGGATAGTACGATTGCGGATATTGCAGTGGCATTTTCAACAGGTCAGATTAAAACCGGTGCACCGTGTAGGACAGACCGCGTGGCAAAATATAACCAATTGCTCCGCGTTGAAGAGACGCTGAAATAGTTTGTCTATCTTTTTTGGAAAAAGAAGTAAGAAACACTTGCAGAATGGCAACTCTTGTGTTAAAATACCTTTGTTATATACACAGGAGGTGTGGAAATGGATATTTTGAAAACAATTCTTACAATTTTATTAGCAATAGACTGTATCGTTTTAATTGTACTTGTATTACTTCAAGAAGGTAAGGAAGGTGGTCTTGGTGGACTTGCCGGAGCTTCGGAGTCATACTGGGGACAGAACAAAGGACGTTCTATGGAAGGTGCTTTGATTAAGATTACAAGAATCGCAGCAATCGTTTTTGTTTTATTAGCGGTAGTATTGAACTTAAAGGTATTTGCTTAAGATAATGTAAAGAAGATGACGAAACACTCTTATTGAAACAGATAGGAGTGT
>JAZQSP010000210.1:0-9216 GCA_045630205.1 Faecalimonas sp.
ACAGACAACGTGGAACAAAGATTCACCCAGGTATCAACGTAGGACGTGGTGGTGATGATACATTGTTCGCATTAGTTGACGGTGTTGTAAGATTCGAAAGAAAAGGAAGAGATAAGAAACAAGTTTCTATCTATCCAGTAGTTGAGTAATCAAAAAACGCGAAATAGGCTTCAAATCGATTGGTTTGAAGCCTTGTTTTTTGTTTGAAATTTATATATACTAAGGATATATTGAAAAAGTAGGTGAGAAACATGTTTGCAGACAGAGCAAAAATATATATACGTTCCGGAAAAGGTGGAGATGGACATGTGAGTTTTCGAAGAGAACTTTATGTGCCGAACGGCGGACCGGACGGTGGAGACGGTGGACGCGGAGGAGATGTGATCTTTGAAGTGGACGAAGGTCTCAACACATTGGTTGATTATCGTCACAAAAGAAAATTTGCGGCAAAAGACGGCGAGCAGGGTGGCAAGAGAAAATGTCACGGTGCAGATGCAGATGATATTATCTTAAAGGTGCCGGAGGGAACCGTTATCAAAGAAGCAGAGACAGGAAAAGTAATTGCTGATATGTCAGGTGATAACCGCAGACAGACGATTCTAAAAGGTGGACGCGGAGGACTTGGTAATCAGCATTTTGCAACAGCAACGATGCAGATTCCGAAGTATGCACAACCGGGACAACCTGCACAGGAATTGGAAGTTCTTCTTGAACTTAAGGTGATTGCAGATGTTGGTCTTGTAGGATTCCCGAATGTTGGTAAATCAACATTATTGTCACGTGTGACAAATGCGAATCCAAAGATTGCGAATTATCATTTTACAACACTGAATCCGAACTTGGGTGTCGTTGACTTAGAGGGAAGTGAAGGTTTTGTCATTGCTGATATTCCGGGACTAATTGAGGGTGCTTCACAGGGAATTGGCCTCGGACATGAGTTCCTTCGCCATATTGAGCGTACCAAGATGATGATTCATGTTGTGGATGCGGCTTCTTCGGAAGGTCGTGACCCGATTGATGACATTTATAAAATTAATGCAGAACTGAAAGCGTACAACGAAGAGATTGCGACACGTCCACAGGTAATTGCAGCGAACAAGACGGATTTAATCTATTCTGAGGATGAAAATCCGGTTGAGAAGATTCGTGCTGAGTTTGAACCGCAGGGAATCAAAGTGTTCGCAATATCCGGAGTTTCAGGTGAAGGAATCAAGGAACTGCTTTACTATGTAAATGAGCAGCTTAAGACATTGGATTCGAAACCGATTGTATTTGAACAGGAATACTTCCCAGAGGACGAGCTTATCTACATCGACCTACCATATACTGTAGAAGTGGAAGATGGTATGTATGTTGTGGAAGGTCCTAAGATTGAAAAAATGCTTGGATACACGAATCTGGATTCTGAAAAAGGATTTGCGTTCTTTAACAAGTTCCTGAAAGATTCAGGCATTCTGGATGAGTTGGAAGCAAAGGGCATTGAGGAAGGCGATACCGTTCGCATGTATGGATTACAATTTGACTATTACAAATAGATGAGGAGAAACATTATGACTTCAAAACAGAGAGCATATTTAAGAAGCTTGGCGATGACAATGGACCCAATTTTTCAGATTGGAAAGTCAAGTCTAACACCGGAATTTACAACTGCAATCAGCGAAGCTTTAGAAGCGCGTGAATTAATCAAAATTAGTGTGCTTCAGAACTGCATGGATGATCCAAAAGAGCTTGCTGCAGTGCTTGCAGAACGCACGCGTTCACAGGTGGTTCAAGTGGTTGGAAAGAAAATTACGCTTTATAAAGAAGGAAAAGACGATAAAAAGAAGATTGTATTGCCATAATATAATCTGAGGTGATTTTATGAAAATCGGAATTATGGGAGGCACATTTGACCCGATTCACAGTGGGCATCTGATGCTTGGACGATATGCAAGAGATTTATTTGCGTTGGATAAGATTTGGTTTATGCCAAACGGAACTCCGCCACACAAGGCGAGTGATACAATTGAATCTCAGACAAAACACAGGGTAGAGATGGTGAAAAGAGCCATTTCCAATGAGAAAGATTTTATCTTGCAATTATATGAAGTGGATAATAGAGAAGTGAACTATTCGTATCTTACGATGGAGCATTTCAGAGAGAATTATCCGGAGCACGAATTTTACTTTATCATTGGTGCAGATTCCTTATTTGGCATCGAAAAGTGGAAATGTCCGGACAGGCTTTTAAAGACCTGTATTATCTTAGCGGCATATCGTGATGGCAAAAACAAAACAGAAATGGAAGAGAAGATTGCTTATCTCAATCAAAAGTTTGGTGCAGACATCAGACTTCTTAATACACCGAACGTTGATATTTCATCCAGTGAGATTCGTGATAAATTGAAAGCACATAAAGAAGTCACGGATATGATGCCGTTCTGTGTATATGAGTATATCCTTGAAAATCAGTTGTATGGGGTAGAATAACATGAATCAGATTAAATTAGAGCAAATCAAAACAAAGATACAACCGGTTTTAAGTCCAAAACGCTATGAGCATACATTGGGTGTGATGTATACGGCAGGCGCGCTGGCAATGAGATATCACGAAGATATGTATCATGCATTGTTCGCGGGACTCTTACACGATTGTGCAAAAGGATTTCCGGAAAGTGCACTTCTGTCTTTGGCGCAGGCATTTCGTATATCAATAACAGAAGCGGAACGAAAGAATCCGGGATTACTTCATGCAAAAGTAGGTGCTCATCTGGCGCAAAAAGAATATGGTATTACAGATGCGTATATTACAGATGCAATTTCCTGTCATACCACGGGTCGTCCGAATATGACACTCCTAGATAAGATTATCTACGTAGCTGATTATATGGAACCAAATCGCTGTGAGGCGCCGAATTTGGTTCAAATACGACGTTTAGCGTTCGAGGATATAGATGAATGCCTTTATGCAATATTGGAGTCTACAGTGGCATATTTGAAGCAAAAGGACGCTGTTATCGACCCGATGACAGAGGAAACGTACTTGTATTATAAAAAAGAATGGAACAAATAGACAGAAGGAGAACATATATGGAACAATCAAAAAAAATGGCAAAACTTGCGTATGAAGCATTGGATGAAAAATTGGGTGAAGATATTAAAGTGATTGACATTTCGGAAATATCTGTGCTTGCAGATTATTTTATCATCGCAAATGGTTCCAATGACAGTCAAGTAAGAGCATTGGTTGAAAACGTGGAAGAGAAGCTCAGCAAAGAAGGATACGAGCCAAAACAACGAGAAGGATACGGACTTGGCAGCTGGGTACTTCTTGACTTTGGAAATATAATTGTACATGTATTTGATAAAGAAAATCGTCTGTTCTATGATTTAGAAAGAATCTGGAGAGACGGAAAATATATTGACGCAGAAAATTTGTAAAAAATTCTTGTTTCAAGATATAATGCTACCGTGCTTACATTTTTTTGGTAATACGGTAGCATTTTTGTTGTATTTTGCGTCGACTGGGTATAAGTGAGCATAATTTACTACATGATACCCAGTTTCTTGCTGAAATTAGACTTTAACTGTCTTATTACAAGCATAATTTCTATAAATGAGTTGTTTAGTTGGTTTTATACCCATGGTTTTGTAAAATCGTGGGTATTTTTCAGTATGGTAGTCGTTATATAGAAAGTACAAGCCTTAAAACACTTTTTTTCCCGCTTATTTGATTCTTGGTGGGTATAACATGCATGAATAATCTTGTTTATACCCATTTTGTGGTTTTATAAATAAAAAATGAGGCGCATCAGTAGTTGGACAAAAGACAACTAATTTGATTGGTGCACCTCGTAGTATTTTATTAGAATATTTGGTAAGTGGTATCAATATATGAAATTGTAATTATAAAAATCTAAACACACCGATAACTTTACCAAGAATTTCACAATTCATTACAATAATTGGATCCATGTTATCGTTTTCCGGCTGGAGACGATAGTAGCCTTCTTCTTTATAGAATGTCTTAACAGTAGCGCTGTCATCAACAAGTGCAACAACAATCTCTCCGTTAGAAGCGGTCTGGCGTTTCTCAACCAAAACATAATCCCCATCATAGATTCCGACATTCACCATACTTTCACCTCTTACAGTCAACATGAATGTATCGTTATTCGGCATGAATTCCATCGGAATAGGGAAGTAGTTCGTGATATTTTGTTCTGCAAGAATCGGTTCACCTGCAGCAACTTGTCCTACCATAGGAACATTTACCATTTCACGTCTAGTTAAATTAAATGTATCATCAATAATCTCAATTGCGCGTGGTTTTGTCGGGTCACGTCTAATATATCCGTTTTTCTCCAACGATTCCAAATGTGCATGAACAGAAGAAGTTGAGCGAAGATTCACCGCCTCACAAATCTCACGTACAGCCGGTGGATATCCAATTCTAAGTAGTTCTGATTTTATGTATTCTAAAATTTCCATCTGTTTCTTACTGATTTTACCTTGTGCCATCTTATATGACCTCCTAAAATATGATCTCTATAAGTATAGTAACACAGAAAAAACAAAAAAGCAAACAAATGTTTAGAAAATATGTTCGATTTTTGTTGACAAACATTTGTTCGTGTGTTAAAGTGAAAATACGAACAGAACAATTGTTCGGAAAATATGTTCGATTATAAATGTATAACTCAAGGGGATAGATGATTATGACAGTACAAGAGAGAATAGAAAGAGCTAAAATGAAAAAGAGAAGACAACTTGCAAAACGGAGAATGATTTTGTTGTTGGCTACCTTATTTGTAATTACAGTTGGAAGTATTGTATGCGGAAGCATTTTTTCGTCGGCTAAAGACCCGGCAACAGATATACCTCAGCACAAGTATTATAAGAGCATCAGAATTGAACAGGGTGATTCCCTTTGGAGTATTGCACAGGAATATCGTACCGATGCTTATAAAGATATTCAGGAATACATCGATGAATTGATTCAGTTAAATGGATTGACTTCAAAGACGATTCATGAAGGACAACACCTTGTAGTTGCATATTATGACACAGAGATTCGTTAGTAATCCGTGAGAGTAGCTCTCCCTATGGGGCTGTTATAGAAGCGAAGATGCTTCGTAGCAGCCTTTTAAATAGAAATACATCTATACGACAAACACCGATTTTTCCAAAAGATGTAGACAAAAATAACCATATATGGTATAATATCAATATAAAGTACGTAATTATCGAAAGGAGCCACTCTCATGGCCAAAGATATTAAAACCTACTACGAACAACTTTACATAGACAATACTCTGCGTTTACGTGAGATTCTTCGCACATTACCATCCTTTGTTAGAGATTATTTTCGTGCCATTGAACCTTCCACGTCGTCTAAAACGAGAATTTCCTACGCGTATGATATTCGTGTCTTCTTTACATTTTTAATTGAAAGCAACCCTGTTTTTTGCGATTATACAACGTCTGAGTTCACATTACAGGACTTACAACGCGTGGAATCCATTGATATTGAAGAATATTTGGATTATTTGAAGGTATATAAGACTGCTGATGACAAACAGATAACCAATACAGAACGCGGTCTTGCACGTAAGTTTTCTGCATTATGTAGCCTTTATCGTTATCTTTATAAGCATAAATATATTACACAGAATCCAACTGTTTTTGTCGACAAACCAAAGATTCATGATAAGGCAATCATTCGTTTAGATGTGGATGAAGTTGCAATGCTTTTAGATTATGTTGAGGATTGCGGTCATCAATTAACCGGTCAGAAAAAAATCTATTATGAGAAGACTCGAACACGTGATCTCGCAATTTTAACGTTATTATTAGGTACAGGAATTCGTGTTTCAGAATGTGTCGGTCTAGACATCAACGATGTAGATTTTAAAAATAATGGAATTAAAGTGACACGAAAAGGTGGAAATGAAATGGTTGTATACTTTGGTGATGAAGTCAGAGATGCATTGGAAAATTATCTGGAGACAACCAGAGCTGCGGCCACTCCTCTTCCATCCCATGAAAATGCACTTTTCCTTTCTACACAGAGAAAGCGCATGGGCGTGCAGGCTGTTGAGAATATGGTGAAGAAATATGCTCGCCAGGTGACTCCAAACAAAAAAATTACGCCTCATAAGCTTCGCAGCACCTATGGAACGAATCTATATAAAGAAACAGGTGATATTTACCTTGTAGCCGATGTGTTAGGCCACAAAGATGTAAATACCACCCGTAAACATTACGCTGCAATTGATGAAGACCGTCGTAGACAGGCTGCATCTGCAGTAAAATTAAGAGAATAAAATAAATATGCCGACAACTCTTATATGTTGTCGGCATATTTTTATAATTGTTCTGAGTCTAACACAATCGTGAACGGACCGTCATTGATAAGTGATACCTTCATATCAGCACCAAAGCTTCCTTTTTCTACAATCGAAACGCTTTCTTTACATTTTTCAATGATATATTCGTACATTTCCTCTGCCATATCCGGAGCACCTGATTCGATAAAACTCGGACGATTTCCTTTTTTACAGTTTGCATACAGTGTGAATTGTGAAATCAAAAGCATTTGTCCATTTACATCAGCTAATGACAGGTTGGTCTTTCCATTTTCATCCTCGAAGATGCGAAGGCCGACCATCTTTTTAACCATCTTATCTGCAATGTCTCTGGTGTCATTTTGTCCGACACCGATTAAAACCATATACCCTTTGTTAATCTGTCCAATCACTTCCTCATCAACACTCACAGAAGCCTCTAAAACGCGCTGTATTACAAATTTCATATTTGCTCTAATCCTCCTCAACCTTCTTTGTTAGTTTGAAAATAACGGCTAAAATAAGCCATATAAAGCATGCCGCAATAAGTGCAGCTAAGAATATATTTGCATTTGGGATAAACGAAGCTGTGCCATCATCATTTAGGATTGTCTCTGCATTTTTCAGAACCAGTGCGCCAATCCATGGACCTACGATTCCCGGAATTAACACTTGCCCGACAATGCGAAGTCCCTGAAACATTCCTGCACGGTTTTGCGGTGTATAATCGCGAAGCATCGCACCGAAAATCGCCATTCCCATCAGATAACCACTCATCATAAATAATGAACCGACAAATACAAAAGCAGTCATTTTAAATAGATATAATAAAATATATCCAATCATCAACACACCGATTGCAGGCATAATTGCGTTCCTAAATCCAAATCTGTCATAAACTCGTCCGTAAAACGCAGTGACGATTGCTGCAACAATGACTGCGGGTGCCATAATCAGCACGTAATTATTCATACCAAGCGATACGTTATAATATAGAATTAGATATGGCATGAAAATCTGTATGGAAATACAGAATGTTGCAAATGCAGCTAAAATGATATAATAAAGTTTATTCTTTTTAATAACACTAGGACGAAATCCGTAAAATATATTTCCCCAGTAATGTTGATTCTGTGACGTGTCTATAGGCGTATCTTTGACAAGAAAGATTGCCATGATTCCAAGAAAAAATACAACAACACCAATGATTGTATAGATAGTTGTCCAACTTTCGGACTTGTTCAAATCAAAACTCATAAATCCACCAAACACAACTAAGATAGCCACAAGTGGCATCATAGAATTAATACCTTCTGCCGCTCCTCTATTTGTGTCGTCCGTCACATCCGTAAGCCACGCATTAAAACATGCATCATTTGCAGCTGAACCGAAGAATGTCATCACGCAATCCATAATGATCACAAGAGAAACACCTATCGTTGCTGCAGATATCGTCATTGGAAACAGTCTCTCAATTACATCTATACGAATCAGCGAAAAACTCCAGATAGAAATTCCCCATAATATGTACCCACTGCATATAAACAGTTTTCGTTTTCCTATCTTATCTGATAATGCCCCAATTAATATCGTTGTTACGGTTGCGGAGATTGCACTTGCAGATACCATCATAGAGATATCCTCTGCACTTGCATGGAACATTTTATAGATAAACACATTAAAATACATGTTTTCAACAACCCAGGCAACTTGTCCCACCAAACTGAATATCGTGAGTGCAACCCAGAATTTTGAAGATAACTTTGTCTTTTTCATTGGTATACTCCTTAGGATTTTTTTCTATTTTATCACAGGAAACTAATAGACTCAACTTGTAATTTTATTAGAAATACGATACTATAAGCAGAGGAAACCAGTCAGAAAGGATTTACATAGATGAAACTACAACAACTACTCAGTTATACAAGAAAAGCTGTCGATGATTATCAGATGATTGAAGACGGTGACCATATTGCAGTTGGAATTTCCGGAGGAAAAGACAGTCTCACACTGCTCTATGCGCTGCACGGCCTAAAACGCTTTTATCCGAAGAAATTCACGCTCAGTGCAATAACAGTCGACCTCGGGTATGAAAAGTTCGATACAGAGCCTCTGAGAGCGCTGTGTGAGGAATTAGAGGTTCCATATACTGTAGTAAAGACTGAAATTGCACATATTTTGTTTGAAGAACGAAAAGAAACTAATCCATGCTCTCTCTGTGCCAAAATGCGTAAGGGTGCACTTAACGATGCTGTGAAAGAAATGGGATGCAACAAGGTTGCTTACGCACACCATAAGGATGATATTATAGAGACTATGCTACTCTCTCTGATTTTTGAAGGACGCTTCCATTCGTTTTCACCAAAGACATATTTGGACCGTATGGATTTGACTGTGATTCGTCCGATGATGTATGTGGACGAAATGGATGTTATCGGATTCCAACACAAATACAATCTTCCGGTAGCGAAGAGTCGTTGTCCAATTGATGGATTTACAAAGCGCGAATATGCCAAAGATCTTGTAAAGCAATTAAACATGGAACATCCGGGAGCAAGGAATCGGATGTTCACTGCTATCTTGAACGGAAATATTTCCGGTTGGCCGGAGCGTTTTTAAATTTTATAACAAATAAACAACCACACAATTAATTCAACGTGTGGTTGTTTTACTTGATATAGCTATTATTACTTACTAACTATTATTTGTTTCCGTTATAGGTATAGGCCGCAAATAGAGATTTTCCATCCAACTCCGCCCCTAAAAGAACGCTCAATAACTGTGCGAGAGATTCTGGAATCGTCTAAGCAACTGCGTCCGGAGATGATATTAGGATGGCATGGACAAAACTCCTTTCAGTCAAACAGTTGTCCATGCCATCCACATCTTC
>JAZQSP010000211.1:0-6774 GCA_045630205.1 Faecalimonas sp.
GTACATCTTGGTGCTGACGGATGATGATTGACTTCCGAACTTGCACGAATTACATTCCATCGGCTTGCCTACGTTGGCGATGGAGTCGAAATGCCATTGTACTTTAGATTGATTGTTTTTCAAGTAAATGCCTTGCATTAAGCGTTTTATGAATGTGGAATGTTTAAGGCCGTTACGCAATACGTTACTATCGAAACACACGTCCAGTCGTGATATAGACTTATAAGTGAACTTATGCGATGCCAGAAACATAATGAATTCGGAGGCGAAATATGGCTTATATAGTTCACGGTTGCATAGCTGAATAACAGCTCCATCCGAAGAGATTATCGAAGAATGTGGAATACGTTGAATGATGGCGTAGTCGTCACCATCACAATTTACTACCTTCCAGAGTTCTTTGAAATGTCTGGTTCCATGCGGCTCTAATCTGAACTCGAAAGCCGATATTCCGTTGTATTGAACTGCCAGATTTTCCGTATTGGCATCGTGGCAGTACAATTGAAGCCAATCTACATTTATCGCATAGGCGAAATTTAATTTATCCATTCATTGCAAGATTTTCCGCTTTACATCTGGCAAGTTATGGGCGTTTGTTGTATAATCTATAAATTGTTTAATTGACAATCGGAGATTAATCAAACGAAAGTGAAGGGGATAACTTTACAGATGGAAAGACCTCATGTTGAAAGGGGTTTTAGTACAATTTACGTTTGCAAGAATTTCGATTAATGGGAAACAAAAAAGGCAGTGTTCATCGCACTGCCTTAATTTTGCACTTGCAACCGTTGGGATATTGTTAACCTCGTAAGCCCCTTAATTCCTCGTAGGTGTATCTTTTTCCCGATGCAAATATAACAGAAAAGGGAAATACGTTGGTATTTCCCTTAACATTATTTATGAATTTATTTATTGCACCTATTGAAAAACACTAGAGGGCTGAGCCTCCGAGAACGCCCAAAAGGGCTGATAATACGGCAATTACTGCACGTATCCATTTTTCAGCTTTTCCCATAGTTCCAGAGATTTAGAATTCAATTTTTATTCTTCATCTGGTTCTTCTTCTTCTTCTTCCGAAGGTTCTTTCATCGGTTCTGGAAGCTTGTCACCAGTCAAAACAGAACCTTGTGAATAGCCGTATTCTTGCAATGCTGCAAGATAAGCCTCACGACCTTCGAGGAATGGTTGTACGATACCACGTACTGCCTCGCCGTCAACACTGCGGATTTCGCTTGAAATGATTGAAGTCGATACCTTCAAACCGCTTGCGTCCTTGAATGATACGATGATACCCATAGGGTTACGCAAACAATCCTCTGGAGTAACATATCCGCCATTCTTGACTACTTGAACGAAATTGTATTCGCCCTCAACATCAACTGTGTCATTTGAGAAGAGAGTCAAAGTAGGCGACATCATCGCATCTTGGCATCCTCTACGTTCCCAAGTGTAACTATTACCTGAAACCGTCATGACACCATACGCCAACTGGCAAGGCTCTACAACTTCATCATTCAGTTCATAGTCCATTGGGGCGGCCGAAACGTAAGTGATAACGAAATCATTCGGCAATTGAATTTTTGAATACTGACGGATAAACTTGATAAGCTCTTCGCCTTCCAACTCTATAGTTTTATCAGCTGTGATTTGACCTTGCTTCACGGTCCACTTAAAGCTAGAGCCAAACAAACAACTGAGGTCGTATGGGTAGCTAGGCGGCAATGAGTTACTTCTTTTCATCATGGTCGGTGTCGGTTCCAAAGTAATGCCCAAATTACCCTTTGCGATACAAGTACCCCAAGGCAAACAGAAGCCACCCTCAAACATACCACGAGTTAAGAAATACTTATTCTTGCTCTTATTCTCTTTAACGAAGGCGTTGAAACCTGACTGATTCGCTTTTCGGTCTGCGAATGAATCACGGAGAATCGGAGCCAAACTCTTAAACATTGAAGACACGTTCAACATGAGCAAACGATTTGTCATTTGCGCAATGGTCTTAGGATTTTTCGGGGTTACTCTAGTACGAGTGCGTTGTTCTCCACCAGCACGATAGAAAACCATATCGCCCAACTTACCAGATGTAGTTCCCAGAAGGAAGTTTCTTTTAGTCATAGCAAAATAATTATGAGATTAATGAATCAGCCCTTCGGCCGATGGCGTCCAGGCATGGTAATTTTTACCGCTACAAACATAACAAAATTTCGATGAGCGGAGAGAATCCGAAGAGAATCCGAAGAGGTTGCGGAGTTGTGACGTTTTGAAAGCAAAAAGCCGCATTTTTGCGGCTTTCTGTAACATTTTGATATTGTGCTGTTTTAGCACGATTTAACACATTTAACTTTTATTTGCGGTCTTATACATAATCTGGATATATCTGGACTGCCAGATATGATGTGCCGTTATGCTCATCAATAGACACACCGACACTTGCGATTTTCTGGAGCTGTTTTAAATCGTGGGGAATTATCGCAATATCAGCCAATAGAAACGACATCAAATATTCTGTGCGCTTTGGAGCGATTATCACGTACTTATTTTCTTTAAGAAAGGCACGAACTTTCTCTATTTTGTTATAATTTATTCTTGCCATATACTTATAATGAATGTTATTAAATCAGCAACAAAGAGAGAGAAAACGGATGCAACCACTACGATAGTGATGATTGCAAACATACGATTATAGCTTTAATAACGACTGATAATTAAACCATGAGATATTGCAAAGAAAGATGCCATCCGCCCACATGCGGAAAGGCTCCTCTTTATGGAGTGGTACGTTCTTTTGACGAAACACGGTCTTAACAATGCCCTCGAACATGGTGGCAGAACGGGCGACACCTTGCCTTCTGAAACGCCATAGTGAAACGGGATATGTGCCCTTTACCTCGAAAAGGATAATTCCGTCAGAATCGAAGCACGTGATTCCGTACAAAACCGAGTCCAAATCCTCACGTGGCACGGATTCAAATACGAAGTAATAGTCCATATCCTTAGAGAGGGATGGGATAACGGGCTTGGGTCGCTCTAGTGGTCTGGATTCTCTGAGAGCCCGTTTAATGGCGGCACGATAACGATTAATCGTTGCCATAGGATGTTGAAACATTCTTTCGATTGCCATAGTACAAATAATTTTAATTAGTATTAAGATAACAATTCCAAACTAGGTTTGGTTTAAGGGGTTGTTATCCGTTTTTCTCTTTCGTTACGCTAATATACTGATTTTCTGTGACATACGCAAATATTTTGACGATTATTTTTGTTCGGAACGGGGGTTATTTTTACAGACTACCTACACGCAACACGCCACGCCATGCGTAACACACCGAGCCCCAAAACAAAATACAAAGGCAACCTAAACGGGATGCCCCCCTAAGGGGTGAGGGGGGTAGAATAAAGGTTTGACCAATGGAAGCGATGGAGGGTTTAAGGGGGGTAGTAATGCAATACTCCCCCCTTATCAATAAGGTTTGACCGCTTAATCGAAAACATCCACGTGACCGCCCACGTGACCATCAACCAGACTATTATCGGATGCATCCACGTGACCATCCACGTGACCATCCACGTGACCGTCCACGTGACCAACAGCATAACTAACCCCTACCTGCCCCAAAGGGGAAGGAAGGGAACGAGCAGCCCGTAAGGGCTACACGAAGGGTAAGGAAGGGGGTAGAAACAAGGACACCACCCTCAAAGCTCTTGTGGCAGTTTACTGACACATGTGCTTTGAAAAGGGTGGTGGCTACCTACGGATATGGATGCACTTAAACATAATGAATATTATCTGGGCTTGACCCCTTGTACGGCTAGGCCGTAAGATAATAGCTCGTTATGTTTAAATGCATCCATAGCCGCCACCCGTAAGGGTAGGAGCAAAGCGACCAAAAGCGCACAGAACTGAAACGCCCTGGCGACATGTGCAGTGAAACGATGCACATGGGGGCGTGATGGCGAAAGACAGCCGCCCCAACAGCAACAACTGCCGTAGGATATACAACTGAGCGTACAAAGATGGAGCTAGGTGATGAGTTACAGAGGCCGTACCAAATGGATGCTGCGGAGCCTTGACATGTGTGGGGGCTGCGCAACGGGCAGTGCCCCCACGGATGGCAAGGCGGACACATCGCTTGACGGAGCCCCCGAGGACTGGCCGTTCTGGGCATGTGTGGGGGCTGCGCAACGGGCAGTGCCCCCACGCTGCCCAGCCACGCCGCCCGAATGGGTATGCATCCACTACGGCACGAACGAGCGAAGCGAGTGAGGCGACACAGAAAGTGTATCCCGTTGGCTCTGAATGGAATCCGTTTCTCTATCGTATAGATGGAAGCGCTTATCCTTGCATTGTTGAAGCCCAAGAGTAACCGCCAAAGAAAGTGGAAATAAGACTAGGAATATGTATAGGTGTTCTTTAAATCGTTGTCTGGCTCGCCATCCTTGAAACTCTCGCTTTACTATGGTTATTTTAAACGTGAATATCAAGGAAAATCGGCCTAACGTGAGAAAGGAGAGGAGAGCGTTAAACACTCTCCCCTTTCTGGTATTATGGAATTCAGAATGGTAAATCGCTCTTTTCATCTGTTTCTGGTGGTGGTATTATTGTGTTTATTTCGTCATCCGTTGGCGATGCCGACTGATTTTCTGCAAAGATAAACGTTTTTCCTCCACCGACATAAACTTTTGCGGAATGATTTTCTTTGTCCTTCTTCGTTGGGGTAACGTAGACTTTCAAATCCCGTCCCCATTGGTCTGGTTCTTTCCGCATGGCTATTGTCAGGTTCATATATAATTTCCCGTTATTGCCTTTCGTCATGTGGTCTTTCGGAAGGTCGGAAAGACACAAACTGATTTCTTGTTGTAGGTCAAAACCTAGAGTTTCGAGGCATTTTTTTAGCGTTGACATCGCCTCTTTTTGATTCGTTTTTACGTTTGCCATAATTCTTTAATTTCTGATATATGTCACAAGTATTTCTACGTTCACTAGATGTTGAGGAATTCCATGCTTGTTGGAGAATATCACAATTCCGTTGGTTGCAATTGCTTCGTAGAATTCGTATTCGTTTCCGCCTCGCATGGTTGTTTTCTCCTCGATTTCTTCTGAAATCCAAGTTATCTGGACTATTGTTTTACGCATATTTTTCTGGGTAATTAATCATTAAATTAATACTTTGCTCATCGTACCATTTTCCAGATTCCATTCGTGCCATCGCACGAATGATCATGATTTTCGTCCAGTAGTCATGGATGGTTTCATCGGTCAGTTCGAAATCTGGGTCTATGATGGTTTCATCACATACGAATTCTATATACGCATCGGTATTATTCTCGGAAGGTGGAGCCCATCGGTTTATGATTTCTCGGATGGTGTTGTGCCCTTTCTTGATGTAATTTCCTAGGATGATGAAAGCCGCACGGAATCCGTAAGCCTCGTTCTCAAATACACAGAATCCCTTATGCACGCCAACTTGGCCTCGCCAATCGTTCTGGGATGCGTACCGAATGTTTAGCGGATTTTTGCATTTTTCCGCTATCTTTTCTTGATTTTTCATAATGCTTTACAATTTATCTGGTTAATAATTACTTTTAGATTCTGGAAGCGTTAAATGATTAATTTCTAGGGTGTTTCACGTCATCAGCGTGTAAAATCCACGCCCGTACTACTTTACGGGCGTTAGAGCTCCTCTTGGAAAACCTTCGGTTTTTGTACGTAGTCCGTAACAACTGCACCAAAGCGGAATCCAGAGGAATCCGCCCGTATGATGCGCACGAAGGTATGGTAAATCTCAATGACTGAGATTTTCCGTTGGTGGTCAATACTTGGCAGTAACCTTGCCAATTCGCATGAGGAATCATAGTCTCTGGTTTGGTACTCAAACTGCTGATATTCTTTCAGTTGAGCCAATCCATAAGCGGAGATTTCTTTCTTTGTCTGGGTATCCAGATACGTTGCAAATGTGCCGTTTCTCATAAGCTTTCCTTTTCTATAATGGTAAAAATGTTTTGTAAATAATAGTGAATTTCCTTCTCCAGATGGGGGCACATTTTCGTGAGGTCACGAAAAAGCGCCTCGATTCTGGAAAGGTGGGTATCGTACAAATATCGCTCTGAGGGGTTCTCCTCGTTGTTCCGCAATACTCGGATAGCTCGCCATTCTGAAAGCGAACGTGAGAGTGTGAATGCGTTCGATACTTCCCAGATTGCGTTCCAAGTTGTTTCGTCTATGTTGGGAAGGGTATCGAATAATGAGTGAAGTTTCTTCACGAAGATTCGGTCTGCCCGTGTGGAATCTTTCTCGTAGGTTATCCGTACTGGATGCATGGTTAATTTCCTGTCCCTTGGGAAGATTTCTACATCCTTCATTCTGGTTTTGTTCTTCGTCCCATCGTTGCGCTTGAATGAAAAGTATTTCGATGCATAGGAGAAGAATATGTCTTGCACCATTTCTTTAAGGTGCAGAGAATCGGGGGACAGACGGAAGATTTCGCCCGTCGATGTTCGGATGGTGTTGGTTGCGTCCGATTTTATGGATATTTCGATGCGCCAAACATCTTTCTCTGTATCCAGACCATTGTAGCCCCAATTCTCTACGATGTAAGGTTTATTTTTACATTCTTTCAGCTCTAGGGTTTTGTTGTACATCTTGGTGCTGACGGATGATGATTGACTTCCGAACTTGCACGAATTACATTCCATCGGCTTGCCTACGTTGGCGATGGAGTCGAAATGCCATTGTACTTTAGATTGATTGTTTTTCAAGTAAATGCCTTGCATTAA
>JAZQSP010000212.1:0-19097 GCA_045630205.1 Faecalimonas sp.
ACCTCCTGTAATCGTAGGAGCTCAGAACTGGATTACACCTCCGTTCGAGTATGATGAATTCTTCTTCCCACAAAAAGAGTGGATTATGGATGCAATCAATGAAAAGATTATGCCATTAGAAGGATACAAACCACTTACAAACGTAACACCTGTAGAACAGATGAGAAAGTTGAAATTGGGTGTTTAATTGTAAGTAAGAGGTAGTAAATATGAATCAGATTCGTAGAGAGAAAATACGAAAATATATTCAAGAGAAAGGGGCCGTATCTATCAAAGAACTCACCGAACTTTTTCCGGATGTAAGCGTCATGACGATTCATCGTGACCTTGCAAAATTGGAGGAGGAAAAACTGATTATCCGTACCAGAGGAGGTGCCATGGCGCTGAATTACCATGGCGTGACCGAAGGAAAGCTTGAGACCAGAATGCAGCGTAATGTTGTGGAAAAACGCGATATCGCGCACAAGGCACTGGGACTTATTTACACGGACAGTACTGTATTCTTTGATGCAGGAACTTCCTGTATGGCATTGGCTCAGGTGTTACCTGATATTGAACTGAATATTTTTACTACGGCACCAAATATAGCAGTACAATTATCTCACTTAGTAAATCCTACGATTCATATGTGTGGTGGCACACTGAACCGCGCAAACCAAGCGGTATCAGGTGCCAGCACGCTGGCAATGTTGGAGCATATTAATATTGCAACAGCGTTTATCGGTGTTTCCGGTTATACGCCGGACGGTGGATTTACCTGTGGTAAGGAAGACGAGATGCAGGTAAAACGTCTCATTATGAAAAAAGCAGCTCGCAAGGTAATTCTTATGGACAGTTCCAAATGCGGAAAGATTTTCCCATATATGTTTGGGAAAATGGAGGATGTAGACTACATCATCAGCGATGGAAACCTGCCGGAGGAATTTTTAAAACTCGCAGAGGAAGCGAATGTAACTGTACTATAATCGAAAGGAAATTGTATGAGGAATTATTTTGTAGAAAGCAACGAATATAATCCTTGGAAAAACCTGGCGATAGAAAAACACCTGGCTGACAAAGTTCGGCCAGGTGATTTATTATTCTATTTATGGCAAAATGACAGGACAGTTGTTATCGGACGCAATCAGAATGCTCTCAGAGAGTGCAAGGCCCAGTTTTTAGAAGAAGAAGGCGGCTACCTTGCCCGCAGAACTACCGGTGGTGGAGCGGTATATCATGACCTGGGAAATCTGTGTTTTACATTTATAGCATCTCCGGAACGCTATGATTTGGAAAGGCAGATGAAAGTGGTGCAGATGGCTTGTCGTAAATTCGGTATTGAGACAGAGTTTTCGGGAAGAAATGATATTATTACAAAAGATGGATATAAGTTCTCGGGAAATGCATTTTCAGTAAACAAGCAATGCAAAATCCAACACGGGACATTAATGATAGATTTAAATAAAGAAAAATTAACGCGTTATCTGACGCCATCCGAGGAAAAGATGAAGGCGAAGGGTGTCAAATCTGTGGAGTCCAGAGTCTGTAATCTGAAGGACCTGAATGCAGATGTCACGATTGAGGCGATGAAAGTGGCGCTTTTGGAAGCATTTACAGAAGAGTATGGAGAGTATGAACGCATCGGACTTGTGGGGGATGCAGATGCATGTACTTGTGCGGGGTCTTGCGGCTTGGGTAATGTGCGGATTTGTAATTTGGCAACGCAGGAGTTCCGTGAAATCTATGACTTATACGCCTCTTGGGATTGGCGGTATGGTAAGTCTCCGGAATGTGAGGTTGTTCATAGTAAACGTTTTTCATGGGGAGAAGTTCAGGTGCATTTGAAACTCAAGAATCTGTATATAGAAGAGTGTAAGGTGTATTCAGATTCCTTAGATGTGGAGTTTCCGGATAAATTAGAAAAAGTGCTCCACAATCAGCGGTTTGACATGCAAAATGTGCACACTGATGATGAAAAAATAAGTGAAGTAATAAAATGGTTGGCGCAGGAATAATCCTGCGCCACTTTAATGCAATAAAATTGTATACAATTATACAAATATACAAAAAAGTATTGAAATTTATGGAAAACCGTGCTAGAATCTCTTCAAGATTATTAATAAAGGGAGAGATTTTATTATGAAAAAGAGATTACTTTCACTTTTACTCGTAGTTGCATTTGTATTTGCACTTGTTGCATGTGGTAACACAGCAAGTGAAAAAGATGGAAATGGAGAAGACAAGGTAAAAGCTACAAAAATGACAATGGGTACAGGCGGTACAGCAGGTACATATTATGGTTACGGCGGAGTTCTCGGACAATATATTAAGAACAAAGCAGGTATTGAAGTAACAGTTGTTTCTACAGACGGTTCTAAGGCTAACATCCAAGGTATTGATGCAGGTAACTATCAGCTTGGTACAGTTCAATCTGACGTTATGTCTTATGCATGGGAAGGAACACGTGCATTTGAAGAAGATGGTAAAGTTGATACATTCCGTGTAGTTGCAGGTCTTTATGCAGAAGCTGTACAACTTATTACAATGGATAAAGATATCAAATCAGTAGCTGATTTGAAAGGCAAATCAGTTTCTATCGGTGCTCCTGGTTCAGGTGTATACTTCAATGCAGTTGACGTACTTGCCGCAGCAGGGCTTACAGAAAAAGATATCAAACCACAGTATCAGTCATTTGCTGACAGTGCAGATGCTCTTAAGGATGGAAAAATCGATGCTGCATTTATCGTAGCAGGTCCTCCGACACCGGCTATTACAGAGCTTTGCACAACAAATGAGGCATACTTAGTACCAATCGATGGTGCTGTTTCTAAGAAACTTATGGAAGATTGTCCATTCTATACAGAGCATGTAATTCCGGCAGGAACATATGCAGGACAGGATAAAGATGTAACAACAGTTACTGTAAAGGCTACATTGATTGTAAGTGCTTCAGCAACAGAAGATGATGTTTACAAATTAACAGCAGCTATTTTCGATAACATTGATGCTATTACAGCTGAAAATGGAAAGGGTGCAGAGCTTAGCATTGAAAATGCAACAAGCGGTATGACAGTTCCATTCCATGCTGGTGCTGCTAAATATTTCGCAGAAAAAGGCGTTAACGTAGAAACGAAATAATCTGGGTAATGATTTCTTTGGCTGTGACGAAATTCGTCGCAGCCATTTCAATGTGTAACGGGAGGTATTTATGAATTTATTCAAGAAAAAGGTTGCGACAGAACCTGCAGAGCCGATGGATTTGGATGCGGTAATGAAGAAATTCGACCGTGAGTCCAATGTTCGTGTGTGGGAAGGTGTTCCGAAAATTCTAGTGAGCATTGTTTTGGCATCATTCGCTCTGTTTTGTATATATGTGACACTCTTCACCAGCTGGTTGGAAGAGATTCGTCTCACTTCATTCATGGCATTTATCATACTCATTGGTTATCTTGTGTTTCCTGTGAAAAAGGGACAGCAGAAGGTGAATTCAATGCCATGGTATGACTGGATACTCATGATTCTTGGTACAGGGTCGTTTTTGTATTTTACATGTAATGCTATGAGTATTATTCAGCAGGGAAGCAAATTTGATTTTTATCAGGTTGTTATCGGTATCATCGGTGTGCTTTCGTTGGCAGAGGTGTGTCGTCGAAGTGTAGGTGTTCCGATTCTGATTGTGGCAGGAGCGCTTTTGATCTATGCGCTTGTTGTGCTTCCGAATCCTACATTTAGTGGAAAACTTACATATATGATTTCTTACTTGTTCTACAGCAAGGAAGGTATTTTATCAACACCGGTTAATGTGTGTTCGAAATTCATCGTCGTATTTATTATATTTGGTTCTTTCTTGGAGAGAACAGGAATTGCAGATTTCTTCATTAATATTTCAAATGCGGTTGTAGGTGGATTCTCAGGTGGTCCGGCGAAGGTTGCTGTAGTTGCAAGTGCAATGGAAGGTATGGTTTCCGGTTCTTCTGTAGCAAATACAGTTGGTTCCGGTTCTGTAACAATTCCGCTTATGAAAAAAACAGGTTACAAACCGGAATTCGCAGCAGCGGCGGAGGCATCTGCTTCTACAGGTGGTCAGATTATGCCACCGATTATGGGTGCGGCAGCGTTCTTGATGGCAGATTATGTTGGAGTTCCATACAGTAATATTGTAGTTCGTGCGATTTTGCCGGCAGTGCTTTATTTTGCAGGTATCTTTATCGCAGTTCATTTGGAGGCGAAGAAAGAAGGTCTTCGCGGTTTGACAAAAGAAGAGTTACCGAAGATTCTTCCTCTTCTGAAAAAGGTATATTTGCTGATTCCGTTGATTCTTTTAATATACTTAGTAGGAACTAACCAACGGTCAATTCAATACGCAGCAGCGATTGCAATTGTTGCAACGATTATAGTAAGTCTTTTCAATAAGGGAAATCGTATTACACCAAAGAAAATATTCGAGGCGCTTGCAGCAGGTGGTCAGGGTATGATTACAGTTGCGGCAGCTTGTGGTGTAGCAGGTATTATTGCAGGAACGATTACGATGACAGGTCTTGCAAACATGATGATTAATGGTATTGTTCAGTTGGCAGGAAACCAAGTTATTATTGCATTATTCCTTACAATGCTTTGTTGTATCGTTCTTGGTATGGGTGTTCCGACAACAGCAAACTACTGTATTATGGCGGCAACTTGTGCTCCGATTTTGATTCGTATGGGTGTTCCGGCATTGGCAGCACATTTCTTCGTATTCTACTTTGGTATCGTGGCTGACTTGACACCACCGGTAGCATTGGCAGCCTACGCGGGTGCGGCGATTGGTCAGGCAAATCCGATGAAGACAGCATTTACGGCAACGAAGCTTGCAATTGGTGCATTTATCGTACCTTACGTGTTTGCACTGAACCCTGCAATGCTCTTTATCGATACAACAGCAGGAGAAGTTATATTAATCTGTATCACTTCATTTGTAGGAATTTTTGCAGTGTCATCAGCTTTGGAAGGTTATTTCTTACATCACATGAGATGGTATGAGAGAATTGTGTGTGTAGCAGGTGGATTATTGCTGATTTATCCGGGTGTGGTTACAGACGTGATTGGTCTTGGATTGGTAGCAGTAGTTCTGGTAGCACAGATTTTGACAAAAAAGAAAAGCGTAAATGTTACGGCGTAATGGTTTAAAAAGAATGTTTTGAGGCACGGGATTGAATTCCTGTGCCTTTTTGAATGGGTTTACACATTTGCCGGACGGAAGTGCATTTGCCTAGTGAAATTTTGGAAAAAGTATGCTATACTACATACAAATGTTGTAATTTCAGGAGGTTATTATGAAATTAAATTATAAGAGAACCGTTTTGATTGGTCTTGCGTTCTTGACCATCAGTGCTTTTTGGCAAATGTATGACAACGTGATTCCGTTGATTTTGAAGAACACATTCGGTCTTGGCGAGACTGTGACCGGAGCGATTATGGCAGCAGATAATGTGCTTGCACTCTTTTTGCTTCCAATTTTTGGTTCGTTATCTGATAAAGTGAAGACACCAATCGGCCGAAGAATGCCGTTTATCTTAGGTGGAACTGCATTGGCATTCGTATTTATCATGTTACTGCCTTATGCGGATAATGCAGAGAACTTGATTCTGTTTGTAGTAGGACTTTTTGTTCTATTAATTGCTATGGGAACATACCGTTCGCCGGCAGTTGCACTTATGCCGGACTTGACACCAAAGGCACTTCGCAGTAAAGCAAATGCGATCATTAACCTAATGGGTGCAGTTGGCGGTGTATTTACATTAGTTATGATTAAAATCTTGGTTTCAAAAGGTGACAGACCGAATTACTACCCACTCTTTACAGCAGTAGGAGTACTGATGGTAGTGGGTGTGATTGTACTGTTCTTTACAATTAAGGAAAATAAATTGCGCAAGGAAGTTGGTGTGGAAAGCGAAGTATCGAATGAAGATGAGGATGCGGTTTCGAATGAAGCAAAAGTATCCGGACCACTTCCGAAGGATGTAAAGAAGAGTCTTATCTTTATCCTGCTGTCTGTTGCATTTTGGTTTATTGCATACAACGCGGTGACAACTGCATTTTCTCGCTACGCGACACACGTGTGGGGCTTGGAAGGCGGCGGTTATGCTGACTGTCTTATGATTGCAACTGTTGCAGCGATTATCAGTTACATTCCGATTGGTGCAATTTCCAGCAAGATCGGACGTAAGAAAACAATCCAAATCGGTATCTTTTTACTTGGAAGCTGTTTCCTTGTGGCTGCACTTTATCCTACATATCACGTGACAATGGTAATCTTCTTTGCGATTATCGGTTTTGCGTGGGCGGCAATCGGAGTAAACTCTTACCCGATGGTAGTTGAGATGAGCAAAGCCGGAGACGTTGGAAAATATACAGGATTATATTATACATTTTCAATGGCAGCACAGGTAATTACACCGATTCTCTCGGGAGCGCTTTTGGAGCATGTTTCTTATAGAACCCTGTTCCCGTATTCCGTGACATTCTGTGTGCTTGCATTTATTACGATGAGTCAGGTAAAACACGGTGATTCCAAACCGATTCCGAAAAAAGACATTTTGGAAAATCTGGATGTAGATGATTAAATATAGAAGGTAAATATTTATGTTAACTTTAATTATTGTGCTGGCTGTGCTGGCAGTCATATATTTATTCTTGGTTGCACCGCGTATGTTTGGGAAACCGGACCGCAGTGCTCTGATGGGTGTACACTATGCGCATCGTGGCTTGTTTGACAACGAGTCGGATGCACCGGAGAATTCCCTGGATGCGATGCGAAAAGCAGTAGAGGCCGGATACGGCATTGAATTCGATGTGCAACTTAGCAAGGATGATGTGCCGGTGGTTTTCCATGACGCTACATTAAAGCGTATGTGTGGTGTGGACGGGAAAGTCTGGGATTATACATTGGAAGAATTACAGAAGATGAAACTGGCAGATTCGGACCAGACCATACCGACACTGGAGCAGGTGCTTGAGATTGTGGATGGAAAAGTCCCTCTTATTGTCGAGTATAAGATGGACCGTGTGGATACTAAGGTGTGCGAACTTGGAAATGCACTGTTGGAAAAATATAATGGCGTGTATTGCATTGAGTCATTCCATCCGTTTGCAGTGAAGTGGTATCGAGAGCATCGTCCGGATGTGATTCGTGGACAACTATCACAGGATTTTTCGAAAACAGACTATAAAGGAATCCAGTACTGGGCAATGACACATTTGCTACTCAATTTCTTAACGAGGCCTGATTTTATTGCTTATAACCATAAGGATAAGGATATATTTTCGCGACGTCTGTGCGCACAGTTGGGTGCGCTGTCTGTGGCATGGACAATCAAAAACAGGAAACAATATGAAGAAGCCAAACCATATTTTGACTTGGTGATATTTGACAGTTTTATTCTCTAGTGGATATGGTATAATTAGGATTCTGAGATATAAAGTAACGTGATATGACAATTCTTGATTTGAGGAGAAGAGGAGGACGAGATATGAAAGACATAATAATTACAGATTCCATTTTGTATGTAGGTGTAGATGACAAGACGATAGATTTATTCGAGAGTCAGTATGAGGTTCCGAATGGAATATCATATAACTCTTATGTGATTTTAGATGAGAAGGTTGCCTTGATGGATACGGTGGATAGTCGTGCAACAGAGGAATGGCTTGACAATCTGGATAAGGCGTTAGATGGAAGAAGCATTGACTACTTAGTCGTTTCCCACATGGAGCCGGACCACGCAGGCAATATCAAGAACCTGATTGACAGATATCCGGAGATGCAGATTGTAGGGAATGCAAAGACGTTTGCCATGATTCCACAATTCTTTGATGTGGATATTACGGACCGCACTGTTTCTGTAAAGGAAGGCGACATTCTTAGCCTGGGAAAACATACCTTACAATTTTTCATGGCACCGATGGTACACTGGCCGGAGGTTATGGTCGCTTACGAGCAAACCGAGAAGATTCTGTTCTCTGCGGATGGATTCGGTAAATTCGGTGCATTAGATACAGATGAAGCTTGGACCTGCGAAGCAAGACGTTATTATTTTAATATTGTTGGAAAATACGGCGCACAAGTACAAGCGTTACTTAAGAAGGCGGCAACACTTGATATTCAGATGATCTGTCCTCTTCACGGGCCGATTTTGAAAGAAGATCTGGGATATTATATTGGAAAATATGATATATGGAGCAAATATGAGCCGGAAGATGAAGGCGTGTTTATTGCTTATGCATCTATCCACGGAAACACGGCGAAAGCAGCAAAGAAACTCGCAGAGATGCTGGAGGAGAAAGGCGCAAAACGCGTAGCTATTGCGGACCTTGCAAGAGATGATATGGCAGAGGCAGTGGAAGATGCATTCCGTCACGATAAGCTTGTTGTGGCATGTGCAACCTATGACGGTGGCTTATTCCCATGCATGGAGGACTTCTTAGCGCACTTAAAAGCAAAGAATTTCCAAAAACGTACGGTTGCGCTTATGGAAAATGGTACATGGGCACCGATGGCGGCGAAGAAGATGAGAGAGTATCTCGAAGGAATGAAGGAGATTACAATCTGCGAGCCGGTAGTGACGATTAAGTCGGCGATGAAAGAAGACACATTGAAGGTGATGGAAGAACTGGCGGAGAAGCTAGTATAAGATGTGTAAAGGTCCTGGGTTCAGGACCTTTTTCTTTTTCTAAAAAAACCAAAAAAGTAGTTGACATTAAAAAGGATGCATGATATTATAATATGCGTGCTGAAGAACAGCTACGAAAGGATAACAAGCCCAGATAGCTCAGTTGGTAGAGCAAGGGACTGAAAATCCCTGTGTCGCTGGTTCGATTCCGGCTCTGGGCATTTAGCCTTAATTGAATAGTTATTATGCGGGTGTAGTTCAATGGTAGAACACCAGCCTTCCAAGCTGGATACGTGGGTTCGATTCCCATCACCCGCTTTTTTTGTTGCTTTAAATCAACATGTAAGGAACAAATTTTAAAAATTGGTATAAATAGGCATAATAAGTCAACACTTATTATGTCTATTTTTTGTGCACAAACCCACGCACTTTTACCAAATATTGTTTGTTGTTATTGTTTTAACGAAGTGATACGATTTGGTACATGATATATAAAGGAGGACTACTTATCCATGAAGAAGATGAGAAGGACAGCGCTTATGCTCTGCCTAATTGTGACAGGTGCATTTGCCCTAACGGGATGCAAAAGCACGGAACAAAAGAGAATTGTGCGTATTGGTCACAATCAGTCGACCAATCACCCTACACATATGGGGCTCACGGCATTCAAGGACTACATCAATGAGCATCTGGGAGATAAATATGTGGTGGAGGTATATCCGAATGAACTACTTGGTTCGCAGACAGACATGGTGCAGCTGACACAGACGGGAGCGATTGATTTCTGTGTGGCAAGTAATGCGATTCTTGAGACCTTCAGTAAGAATTATGAAATCTTCAACCTGCCGTACTTGTTTGCCAGTACGGAAGCGTATCACAATGCGATGGATGATACAGAGTTAACCGATGATATATTCACTACCACCGAGCAGGCCGGGTTCTTGGCAGTGACTTGGCTGGATGCCGGCACAAGAAACTTCTATACGTTGGATAAGCCGATAGAAACACCGGCGGACCTCAAGGGACTGAAGATTCGTGTGCAACAGTCACCGACAAATATTTCGATGATGAAATTACTTGGGGGTTCTGCAACACCGATGGGATTTGGGGAAGTGTATACAGCACTTCAATCCAACATCATTGATGGGGCAGAAAATAACGAGATGGCACTCACGGACAATGGGCATGGGGATGTTTGCAAATATTATTCTTATGACATGCATCAGATGGTGCCGGATATCCTGATTGGTAACCTAGCATTTATCGAGGAAATGAGCGAGGAAGAAAGAACCGTTTTCGAAGAAGGATACAGGATACTGAATGAAACACAGCGTAAAGAATGGGTAGAGGCAGTTGCGGCGGCGAAGGAAAAGGCGGCAAATGAACAGAAGGTACAGTTTATTTATCCTGACCAAGAGCCTTTTAAGGAAGCATGTATGCCGCTTCATGACTCGGTATTAACCAAGAATGAAGCACTGAAATCAATATACGATAAGATTCAGAAATACAATGAGATGTATCCGTCTGTGGCAGAATAGGAGGCGAGTATGAAACAGTTAAGAAAATATTTGAATTTTGCTTTGAATGCACTGGCAGGAGGAAGCTTCCTGGCTATGGTGCTTCTAACCTGCTGGCAAGTATTTACGCGATATATCCTGCGGAATCCTTCTACCTGGTCAGAGGAAATGGTGTCGTATCTGTTTGCGTGGATGTCGCTCTTTGGCGCCTCGCTTGTTGTGGGAGAAAGAGGTCATATGAACATTCCGATTGTGGTAGAACGTTTTGGCGATAAAGCAAGAAAATTCTTTGCAATCTTTGGAGAAATTATAGCGTGTCTTTTTGCAGGAGTCATTCTGGTGTACGGCGGAATCCAGATTACAAGTCTGGCAATGGGGCAGATGACGTCATCGCTTGGAGTGCCGATTGGTATTTTTTATGTGGTACTGCCACTTAGCGGGGCACTCAATATTATTTACACCATATTAAATATAGTAGATATTGCCACAGATTCTGAAGTGGTAGGAGAGGAGGCGTAAGATATGGCATTTGAGGCATTGGGAATTATTTTAATTGTCTTACTTTTATTGCTGGTAATTGGTGTGCCGATTTCTTATGCGATTGGTATCTCTTCTTTGGCGGCAATTTTGTCAGTTGTTCCATTGGATGTTGCTGTGCTAACTGCGGCTCAGCGAACCTTTGTCGGCATGAGTAAGTTTAGTTTAACGGCAATTCCGTTCTTTATTCTTGCCGGAAACTTGATGAACCAAGGAGGTATCGCAAAGCGTCTGGTTGATTTTGTGTTGGCTATCTTAGGAAAACTTCCGGGTTCTCTTTTGGTAACCAATGTAGGTGCAAATGCACTTTTTGGCGCCATCTCCGGTTCTGCTTCAGCAGCTGCAGCGGCGGTCGGAAGTATGGTGCGTGATGGAGAGGAAGAGCAGGGGTATGACCCGGCGCTATGTGCGGCAACGAATGCGGCTTCTGCACCGGCAGGACTTCTCATTCCTCCGTCGAATGCGCTTATCACGTACTCGCTTGTTTCAGGAGGAACCTCTGTTGCGGCTCTGTTCCTTGCTGGGTATATACCGGGAATTATCTGGGCGCTTTGCTGTATCGTGGTGGCGGTTCTCATTGCCAGAAAGAAAGGGTATCGCGGAAGACCGGGGAAATTTGATTGGAAGAATCTCGGTATAGCTACACTTCGCGCGCTTCCGTCTCTGTCACTCATTGTGGTAGTTATCGGCGGAATTGTAGCCGGCGTATTCACGGCGACAGAAGGTTCAGCAATTGCGGTTGTGTATGCGCTGATTCTCGGTATCTGTTACAAGAACATTACCCTTGAATCTTTTTGGGAGATTGTAGTGAGTAGTGCGAAAATGAGTGGAATGATTGTCTTTTTGATTGGTGTATCCAACATCCTTGGTTGGGTAATGGCATTTACACAAATTCCGCAGGCGATTTCAGGTGCGTTACTTGGCATTACGAATAATCCGATTATTATTCTTCTGATTATGAATGTAATCTTGCTGATTGCAGGAACGTTTATGGATGTTACTCCGGCGATTCTTATCTTCACACCGCTGTTCCTACCGATTGTGAAGACCTTTGGAATGAATCCGATTCAGTTTGGTTTGATTCTGGTGTACAACCTGTGTATCGGAAATATTACACCACCGGTTGGTAATACACTTTTCGTTGCCATCAAGGTTGGAAAGACCACTCTTGCCAAAGTTATGCCGTATATGCTGCTATATTATGTCGCAATATTGATTGGACTTCTGCTTGTGACTTATGTTCCGTTTATTTCCATGGGGTTACCAAGTCTTGCGGGCATGGTTTAAATGCTAGAAAATATTGCCAATCAATGGACCTTGGTGTAAACTATATATTAAGTGGAGTATTCAGAAAGGTAATGTAGTTGAGATGGCACTGAGTGGACAGGAACGAAGAGAACAGATTTTAAAGATATTGAAAAATAGTGGACAGCCTGTTGCGGGTACGGATTTAGCGCGCAAATTAGAAGTCAGTCGGCAGATTATTGTGCAGGATATGGCCTTGATTCGTGCAAATGGAGTAGATGTGATATCCACACACCGTGGATATGTAATCCAAGAATCCAATCAGGCAAGCCGTGTGTTCAAAGTCATTCACACAGATGAGCAGGTGGAAGAAGAACTGAATCTGTTTGTGGATTTGGGCGCGAAAGTCGACAATGTTTTTGTCTACCACAAAGTCTACGGTGTCATTAAGGCGGATATGAATATCAAGTCACGTCGTGATGTAAAAAAATATATGGAGGGAATCACCAGTGGGAAATCAACGAACCTGATGAATCTGACATCTAACTACCATTATCATACGATTGTGGCAGAGGACGAACAGACTTTGGATATGATTCAAGAAGAGTTGCGGCAGAAAGGTTTTTTGGCAAAATTGCAGGACTATGAACCGGTTGATTTCTGGGGCGAAAAATAATAAAAAGAGAGTGTATATAAACACGATGGATTGTATTAATGGATGTTTGGTAGTATGCTTGACAAAAGCAAAAGAATAGACTAAAATAAAGTCATAGTTTAGATTAGTCGAGGAGCGAACATGAATTACATTGAAAGGGCCATTACACCAATACTAAAAAAACGAGTCAATTCTAGCAAATGTGTGCTTATTACAGGTGCAAGACAAGTTGGAAAATCAACGCTTGTAAAGCATGAATTTCCAGAATACAATAGGGCAAATTTTGACGATCGATTAACAAGATTACAGGCGAAAGAAGAACCAAAACTTTTCTTTATGAATCATCCGTGTCCATTGTTTATTGATGAGGTTCAAAAAGAGAATAGCATTTTAGAAGACATTAAGCAGATTGTTGATGATTCTGAGGATAGAGGTATGTTTATTCTCTCTGGTTCTCAAAAACTCGAACTGATGAAAGGAATGAGTGAGTCTCTAGCTGGTAGAGTATCCATATCTGAATTAGCAGGTCTTTCAATGCGTGAAATTCATAAGGTCAAGTTCAATCGACATTTTGTACCAACAGATGAATACTTAAAGGAACGAGAAAAAGAAATAAAGAAATATGATAATTTGTGGGAATTTATCCATAAAGGGTCTTACCCAGAGTTGTATGATATGGAAAGGGACTGGCAAGAATACTATTCTTCATATGTATCTACTTATTTGGAAAGAGATATTAATGAATTGATTTCTGCAGACAGCATTACATTTACTAAATTTCTTACATCTGTTGCGGCTAGAACAGGTGAGATGTTAAACTATGCAAATATTGCAGGCGAAGTAGGCGTGAGCGAACCTACAATTAAAAGTTGGATTTCTATTTTGGAAAGAACCGGGATTGTATATTTGTTGCAACCATATAGTGCAAGTGCTTTAACTAGGGCAATAAAAACTCCGAAAATATATTTTAGAGATACAGGACTTGCATGTTATCTTACCAGATGGTTGTCCGCTGATACGTTGAAGCATTCTGCTGTTGCAGGAAATATGTTTGAGACATTTGTTGTATCAGAGATTTTGAAGTCTTATACCAACGAGGGAAAGGATTATAAATTTAATATTTTTTATTATAGAGGTAAAGATAAAAATACTTTTGGGGAAAACGAAATTGACTTGGTTATTGAGGAAGATGGAGTGCTATATCCGATAGAAATGAAAATGTCGGGAAATCCTAAGGCCGAAATGGGAGCGACAAATCAAGTGTTAGACAAGGTGCAAGAAAAGACAAGGGGAATGGGAGTGATTCTTTGTCTAATTGATAAAAAGACGTATTTGCGTGAAAATTTAGTTGCTCTTCCAATAGAATATATATAAGAATTGTCAATCATTTTTATATTCTATTATAATAGTAGCAGGTGATGAAATGAAGGTAGAATTGCATTGTCATTTGGACGGTTCTTTAAACATTGATTCTGTGCAGGAGATGCTAAAGGAACAGGGGATTGTTTATGAGCGCGAGGAACTCAGAGAAAAATTAGAAGTAGTACCTGAGTGTACGAGTTTAACAGAATACTTGGAAAAGTTTGAACTGCCATTGCGTTGCTTACAGACAAAAGAGGGACTGCGACGTGCTGCATATGAATTGGTTCGGGATGTATCGAAAGAAGATGTCCGATATATTGAGATGCGTTTTGCACCGATGCTCTCTACAGAAAAGAGTCTTAGTTGCAGAGAAGTGATAGCAAGCGTCGTAGAAGGACTGAAGGCAGGCGAACAGGAATATGGTGTATTTGCGTCATCAATCGTATGTGCTATGCGCCATCATTCGTTAGAGCAGAATATGCAGATGCTTACAGAGGCGCGCGAATTTTTCGGTAAGGGTGTATGCGCATTAGATTTGGCAGGAGATGAATCCGCATTTCCTACAAGTATGTTCCGGCAACTATTTATACAGGCAAAGGAATGGGGAATACCGTTTACAATCCACTCCGGAGAGTGCGGAAGTGTGGATAACATTCGCGAAGCCATCGAACTTGGTGCAAAACGTCTTGGACATGGAATTGCTTTGGAGAAAAGTCCGGAGCTACGCAAACTTTGTAAAGAAAAAGGGATAGGCATAGAGATGTGTCCGACCAGCAATTTGCAGACGAAAGCGGTGAGTAGATTGGAAAAATATCCGCTCGAGCAATTTTTGAACGAGGGATTGTTAGTTTCCATTCACACAGACAATCGTACCGTGAGCGGGACTACTTTGTCGGACGAGGAAGCGCTTGTCATAGAACAATTACATTTACCAAGAGAAATCATTGTGAAATGCACAGGAAATGCAATTCAGACAGCATTTGCAAGTGATAAGATAAAAGAACAACTCATGGAGGCATTAGGATGGAACAGAAATTAGTAAGAGCACTGGAGATTATTGAAGATTTGGATTGGGAAACTGTCGAATGTGGAAGATATGACGTGGACGATGAGTTGTATTATATGGTTCAGGAATATGAGACAAAATATCCGGAACAGGCACGTTATGAGGCCCATGAAAAATATGTAGACATTCAGTACATTGTAAAAGGCATCGAGCGTATGGAGTTCGCGGAGACCTCCAAGTTAAAAGTGACCGAGAAATACAATCCGGAAACAGATGTTAAATTTTTAGCAGAACCAAAAGTAATCGATGCAAGTATCGTAGAGGCGGGAGATTATCGAATCTTCTATCCGGAGGATGCACACAGACCGGGACTTTGTGTAAATAATACACCGGGGAAGGTAAAGAAGATTTTGGCGAAGATATTAATCTAAAAAAGAAATAAGGGTGTGGATAACTCAATATCCACACCCTTTGTTATCTTATTTCGTCAAGACCTCTACCCCAGTCTCAGTCACCAACACCATATATTCAATCTGGGCTGATAATCCATCATCCTCTGTATACACGGTCCAACCATTTTCCTCATCAATAAGGAAATCAGGACTTCCTTCGTTAATCATCGGTTCTATCGTAAACATCATGCCCGGAACCAGAACCATCTCGGTACCCTTCGGTGTCACATAACTCACGAAAGGATCTTCGTGAAATGCAAGACCAATTCCGTGTCCGCCAATATCTTCCACAACGGAATAACCATGTTTCTGAGCGTGGCTGTTAATTGCATCTGCAATATCACCTAAGTGACCCCAAGGTTTTGCGGCTGCAAGCCCCAGTTCTACACATTCTTCAGTAACTTTTAAAAGTTTCTTTGCGCGTTCCGACACTTCGCCGATAGCAAACATGCGGGAGGCGTCCGAAAAATATCCATCTAATATAGTAGAAACATCCACGTTGATGATGTCACCATCTTGTAAAATAACATTTTCATCCGGTATTCCGTGACAGATTTCGTTGTTGAGAGAGGTGCACACACTCTTGGGAAATCCTTCATATCCTAATGGTGCAGGAATTCCTCCGTGCTGCGTTGTGTAATCAAATACTAACTGATCTATATCTGCTGTGCTCATACCTGCACAAATATGTTTTGCAACATGGTCTAGAATTGCAGTGTTGAGGGCAGCGCTCTTTTTGATTGCTTTAATCTGCTCTGGAGTTTTTAATAAGCTTTTGTCCGGAACGATTTCTCCCTTTGCGCCTAATTCTATCAGTTTGTCATAGAGTTGTTCTTGAGTCATAATCATAATCCTTTTTCATTTGATCTAGTCTTGGATATTATAACTCGCTTCTATATATAATGCAAATAAAATAGCATTGCCACAAAACGTGAAATGGGGTATACTATAAGTTAAGGGTAAAGGAGGAAGGATATGTCATACACAGCCTTATATCGAAAATTTCGTCCGGGAGAATTTGACGAAGTCAAAGGACAGGACCATATTAGCCAAACATTACAAAATCAAATAAAGGCCAATCGTATTGGGCATGCGTATCTTTTCTGTGGAACCAGAGGAACCGGTAAGACAACGGTTGCGAAGATATTTGCAAAGGCAGTGAACTGTCTTAATCCGGTGGATGGAAGTCCTTGTGGCGAATGTGAGATGTGCAAGGCAATTAGTGCAGGTACATCGATGAATGTGATTGAGATTGATGCTGCTTCGAATAATGGTGTGGATAACATCCGTGAGATTCGCGAGGAAGTTGCATATCGTCCGACCGAAGGGAAATACAAGGTTTACATTATTGATGAGGTGCATATGCTCTCTATAGGAGCGTTTAACGCACTGCTTAAGACATTGGAGGAACCACCGGAATATGTTATCTTCATTTTGGCGACAACGGAGGTACACAAGATTCCGATTACGATTCTATCCAGATGTCAGAGATATGATTTCAAACGTATTACGATAGATACGATTGCAGCACGTCTGTCAGAATTGATGGATAAGGAAGGCATTGAGGTGGAAGAGCGAGCAATTCGATATATTGCAAAAGCAGCGGATGGTTCCATGAGAGATGCATTAAGTCTTCTTGATCAGTGTATTGCATTTTATCTGGGACAGAAGTTGACATATGACCATGTGCTTGAGGTTCTTGGTGCTGTGGATACGGAAGTGTTTAGTAAACTTCTTCGAGAGATTCTGCAGAGAGATGTGGTAAAGGTGCTTGGTACACTGGAAGAACTCATTATGCAAGGACGTGAACTAAGCCAGCTTGCAACAGATTTCACTTGGTATATGCGCAACCTTCTGCTTGCAAAGAGTTCTGATAACATGGAGGATGTGCTGGATGTTTCCGCAGAGAATCTGGCACAACTCAAAGAAGAGAGCGAGATGGTGGATTACGATACACTCATCCGTTACATCCGCATTTTTTCAGAACTTTCTAACCAGTTAAAATATGCAACACAGAAGCGTGTCATGTTGGAAGTGGCACTCATCAAACTCTGTAAGCCGGAGATGGAGGCAAGTCAGGACAGTATCCTTGACAGAATCCGTGCGGTTGAGGAGAAGGTTGAGAAAGGCGTGTCTTCTCCCAGGACAGAGGTAGTGTATGTGAACCGGAGTGAAGAAGGGAAAAAAGAACAACCAAAACCGGAACTTCCAAAAGCGCTACATGAGGATGTGCAGAAGGTGGTACAGAATTTCCCAGCCATTCGAAATCAGGCATCCGGAATGCTCAAGGTGTACTTGAAACAGGCGAGACTTAGCGTGGGCAATCAGGACCAACTGCTACTTGTGTTTGAGGATGAAGTAGCTGCAGGCTTTGCAGGAACAGATGGACATAAGGAAGAGATTCGTTCTCTGATTGCAGATAAGATTGGAAAGACGATTGAAATCGAGGTGCGTCACGTGGAAGAAGGACGCAGATTCGAGGACAGTTTTGTCGATATAGAAAAATTAATCCAAATGGATATCACGATTGAAGACTAGGAGGTAAGAACATGGCAAAACGTGGAGGATTCCCGGGTGGAGCAATGCCGGGAAATATGGCAAATCTTATGAAGCAGGCTCAGAAGATGCAGAGACAGATGGAAGAGCAGGCAAAGGAAATGGAGACAAAAGAATTCACTGCAACAGCAGGAGGCGGTGCAGTTGAGATTACAGTTTCCGGAACAAGAGAAGTACTCAAGGTAAAATTGGATGAGGAAGTCGTTGATCCGGACGATATTGAAATGTTAGAAGACTTGATTGTGGCTGCAACCAACGAGGCACTTCGCAAAGTGGAAGAGGCTTCTGCATCTGCAATGTCTAAACTTACAGGTGGACTTGGAGCAGGGATGCCTGGAATGCCATTTTAGGAGTACAAAATCAGATGGATTATTACAGTAGTCAGATAAGCAAATTGATAGAGGAATTGTCTCGGTTGCCGGGAATCGGTGCAAAGACTGCTCAGCGTTTGGCGTTTCATATTATTAATATGCCAAAGGAGCAGGTGGAGCAGCTTGCCGGCACGATGACGAGGGCGCGTGAAAACGTGCGCTATTGCAAGCAGTGTTTTACACTGACGGACCAGGAACTCTGTCCGATTTGCAGCAATGCGAAGAGAGACTCTAAGACCATCATGGTGGTTGAGACGACAAGGGATTTGGCGGCTTATGAGAAGACGGGCAAATACGAGGGCGTTTATCATGTGCTTCATGGAGCTATTTCGCCGATGCTGGGAATTGGACCTGGAGATATTAAACTCAAAGAACTCATGGAGCGACTTCATGGAGATGTGGATGAAGTGATTGTTGCGACCAACTCCAGTCTGGAAGGGGAGACGACAGCGATGTACATCAGCAAGTTGATCAAACCGACTGGAATCAAGGTGAGCAGGATTGCGAGCGGAGTGCCGGTTGGCGGTGACTTGGAATACATCGATGAGGTTACGTTACTCAGAGCTCTTGAGGGAAGAACAGAAATATAATAAACATTAGGAGGACATCATGAACAAGTTAGAACTTCAAAAAATTGCAAATGAAGTCCGCAAGGGTATCATCACCTCTGTACATAGTGCAAAGGCAGGACATCCGGGTGGTTCTTTATCAGCAGCAGACATCTTTACTTATTTATATTTTGAGGAAATGAATATCGACCCTCAGAATC
>JAZQSP010000213.1:0-4907 GCA_045630205.1 Faecalimonas sp.
TTCCGGCCCGTTTTCTGTTCCCGTACTGTCAGGGGCCGCAGCAGTTGTATCCGCCAGACTGATAAGGTCCTCAATATCTTCTTTCTTGTAACCTAACTTAGCTAAAGCAATAATGTCTCCTAATTTCATAATTTTCCTCCTTTTAAAAATAATGATACGGGGAGTTACTGGATGATCAATCCGCCCTACATGCCTACGCATCTGATCTGTGGACTATCTCCCCGTATCTTATTTATTATAATATATTTTATTCAATATAGAAACCGCTGTTTAAGTAAGCATTGATCTCAGACCGTTCCTGATCCCTTGCATTGACCGGAACCGATGCGTTTCCGCACTGGCAGAATCCGGATAAGGTCGACAGCTGCACGTTCTGCATAAGCGGACGGCCGGCGACGGCTAACGGGAACTGTTTCGGTCCGAATACTTTCCGGTTGATCCAGATATGATCACAGTTTACATACAGATCTGTATGATTTCCGGATCCACCGATAATCGAAGTTTGCGGACAGTATGCAGCATCAATAACATTAATACCCGTCATAATGGACTGACCTACTCCGCTGATCACGCTTCCGGGACTCCCTCCGCCTCCGGCAAGGTTGGAAGCTGCGGAGCTGGTTCCGCCGACAAAAGCAGCAATCGTTTCCATAACATTTGCCCTTGATTTTCCGATCGGAACATCAACAGCTATCGTCCCTTTTAATTCACAGAATTTAACAGACTGAGAATTTGTACTTGTCTGGATCGAATGTGTGATCTGTCCGGTTGAAATGTCAACTAACATATAATCATAAATTGTTTTATTATTATGGATGCAGCTGCCAACAAAAGCAGAATCAAGCTGCACTGTGCCAATGCCAGGTAAAGTAATTGAATACTGCGTAAAACGGGGATCACTATCTCGGAAATCATTATAGATCGCTGACGGTAAATTTATCGCCTGGTATTCTCCGACACGATATGACGGAGTAGCTGCTTTTATTGTATATCCGCTTGTGTATTGGCTTTCAAAACCGATAGGACCAATAACAAATGCTGTGTTAATACCATGACTTGCAAGGCTTAACGGCATCCATTTCACAGACCCGATATAAACATCAAGATCAAAAGCAGCGGCGATCTTTGAAGTAATCCAGTCATTCACATCTGATGCCTTATACATACCGGATTGTAGCACAAGTTTATAGACATCAAGAGAATCGGTTAAATATAAAACCAGACCTTTATCTTTAGCAAAAACAGTTGCAACAAACATTCCTGACTTATTAAGGAAAGAAGAGATGTCTGTCAAGGTAGAATCATCTGTTACAATATTTTGCTGTATGGATAAAGCAGGATCCCTGAGCATTACATCATAATTGGAAGCGGACCGCTCAACGAAAGCCGTATAATTTAAGATGCTGCTCCGGTAAGTTGCAAGGACATCCAGGGAACAGACGACCTCTGCCCGGTGTGCATCCATGTTTATGATATCTGTTACAAAGTAATAATTACCAAACGCCTGAACATAAGTAATAGACGGCATCGGATCAGCCAGTATAAAAGACGGGTTCCTGATCGAGGTTTCCTCTTTCAGGACGCAGCTGATCTGTGTGCTGCCGGTCGTGGTCGGCTGCAGCGTACTGTTCTGGCGTTTTGTAAAACTCGACCAAACTCTAATATTCATAATAGTAATACCTATCCCTTTCCCGTTTCCGGTCATAGATCATCCCGGTCCCCGGTGGCGGTCCCGGAGTCACATCCGGGATCAGAACAAATTTGTATATTTCATGGTAGGTTGCGTGCATCGCATACCAGGTATTGCCGGATTTATAGATTCCCTCCCCATAGGTCCAGGGAATCACATTTCCGTAACCGGATTCCGATATCATCCATATCCCATTCTCATACTTTTCGACAACGCCGACATGGGAACCGGTGACGAATACAGAGCCGGCAACCGGCTCATCTGAGGTTTCAAACCCTAAGGCGATCGCACGCTCTAACCAGCTGTAATTTGCATCCCCGTTCAATGTTGCAAACGGATGCGTATGCGTTACCGCCGGATTATAATCCGGATGGGAATCTTCACGCCAGATCTCAAGCATACGGCCTTGTGCATATCCGGTACAGTTACTTAGAACATTCGCCCCCGTCTGGGTAGGGGAGCCGTATATGCAGGTATTCCATGCATTATCCCAGGAAGCACCATATAGATTTGTCATATAGCACGGGTTATAGGTCCCGGTCGGATCTGTCGGATCGCTCCATCCCATATCTAAAACCTCCCTTATGCCAACTATCCGAAGCCTTAACGCTCCGGATAATTAGCTTGAAAATGGGAAAAGAAAGAAACAAAAATAATGGAGAAAATATTTATTGCTTCTATTCTTTATTTTATCTTAATAATTTTCATCTGTAAAGCATCAATCGGCTCTCCGATGATACCGGCGAAGCCGTTTTCCGGATCCTTTTCGGAATACCCGTCTACCCATTCAAGCCAGAGATCTTTCTTCCTCAAATGAACTCTGTAATTGATCTTGTACCCAGAAGAGCCGCAGCGGATCATAAACGCATCAATCGGACGGCCTTTGATGCCTGCATAATCATTCCGGTTCTTCACCTCAGGAAGCCATTCAGAGTCCGGATATCTCTCTTCCTGATCGCCTTTCCATGTATGTGCCTTATAATATAAGTCAGCTCCGTAAAAGGCAGTGGAAACGCAGTCCACATCATGGCCGTAAATGCCGGCATAATCGGAAACTCCCTCAACTGTCTCAAGCCATGTCCGTTTTACATCATCATAGACCTGATAGATCACATCTACGAAAGAATTATCATATTCGATATAATCCGAAAGTTTTCCATGCTTCTCCCAGGAACGCCACTCCGTACCACCTTTATGATCATAACGCCGGCCGGATGCTTTATCCAGGTAACTGGAAGTGATTCCGTTGTCCCCGAAATCGGTCGTACATTCTACCACATTACAAACAGATCCGGCGTGCTCAAATTCTCCGCAGAAGATCCCGGCATGGCCTGCCATATATAAATATTCTCCGGGCTGAATATTTTGAAAATACGGGCTGACACCCGTACAATGCTGCAATATGCCCTCTTCAGACCAGTCGCCGATCACTTTGCCCGGCGTGACATAATATCCGGACGGCTTTAAGCGTTTCCAGATATCCGGATCATTTATGATACCCTTTACAAGACCAATGCAGTCAGCGGATATCACACCTCTGTCATGGATCTGGCAGCAGTTTCCGGGGAAAGAATTGTCATAATAGCTCTGCCGGTCCTTTGCCATAAAGATCAGATGATCGCAAAGATCTTTTGCTTTCTGTTTCATGTTTTACCTCCCTTAATATCATCTATTTCATAATAAATATGTTTGATGTCCTTTTCGGTTGCGGTCATGCGTTCCTGAAGGTTATTATAACGGTCTTGTTTTTTCTCCAGCTGCTCGATTCGATAAAGGGTTTTCTGGTTCGTAACATAGGCCGTTATAATATTACCTATCAGCATCAGACCGCCGGTTATAAGGGCAACGATAATCGCGTCATGCATTTAATTTTCACCTCCCATAGAGGCCATGATCGGCGATAAGATGGCCATAACGATAAGAACGATCACCGGCCTTACCGGGTCAGAGATCTCAGGGATCTGATCTATGATCAGGTCTATATTAGCGATCACGACACCGATCACACCCTGAATGATCGTCCTCAATAATCTGTATACTGTTTTATTACTTTCGAAAAATTTCATGTAATCACCTCCAAAATAATAAGACTGGGATCCCTCCCGGCCTTATTATAAAGGAAAGTGCTGCAAATGTCACCAAAGACAGATAGTATTATTCAAGCGTATTGATTATAGCATCTTTTTCCTCATCTGAAAAGGTCATATAAGCATAATCATGATAATTGCCCTCTTTGTCTTTCCATGCAGGGAAAGAGATAAAGTCGCCGTTCTTCCCGGAAACGACCCTGCAGCCATGGATCGCGATCAGCATACCGTCAAACGGCTCAAAGCTGATTGAGAACCTCTCCCTGGAACCGATCACGGAGAATCCGCTCATCTTGTCAACAGCCATCCATTCATTTTGTTTCTTTGTTTTTCTTGTGTAAGCCATACTAATTTTCCTCCTTGTTTTCTAAATACTTTGTATAGGCTTCTATAAAATCTACCGCTGCATTATGCATCCGGCAGACCTCAGCAAATAAATAGCCGGGGAGGGTATCAAGACCCTCCGACAGTTTGAAAAGTTTCTGCACGCAGGTGATCAGCTCTTTGCTTGTATTATAGATCGTTTCAAACTGTTCAAAATCCATTCTGTCATTCATCCGACACCTCCAGTTTATTTTTCTCTTCCAGGAGCTCAATATAGCGTTCATAATCATTTTCCGGATTGCCGATCTCATTGAGCTCCTTTTCGATCTCTTTTCTTCGTTCTTCAGTCATCAAACACCTCCAGTTTGTCAAGCAGCATTTCGATCTTATCCATATCGTCATAGATCTTCTCCCTGGCTTCTTCCGGATCCGGGAACATCCAGGAGCTGCTTCTTGTCTGGTTCAATACATTCATCTTGTCAACCATGAGGGCATTTAACCCCTCATATAAAAACTGTTTCTCTTCCTTAGTGAAATAAATCAGATTGCTCATCCCTTTACCTCCTTATTTTTTGATCACCGGATGAATTACGATATCACTTAAGTTATTCGGATCAATGCTGACCAGAAGAACATTCAGCATACGCTTTACATAGTCCTGGGTGAACTCAAAACCGATATTCTGTTTGTTCCCGGTTTCCTGATCCTGCGTAAGAATTGAAAATTTGATCTCCATTACCGTTTCTCCTTTCTTAAAATTTTCAAGTGGATTATATAATTTCAGATATACTTAAGTATATAAAAAT
>JAZQSP010000214.1:0-1067 GCA_045630205.1 Faecalimonas sp.
ATCCGACTTGCTTATATAAGGTAAAAAGTAGTTCACGTTCTTGGTCGCTGAAATAAAATCTATCTTCCATATTCTCCATCAATTTTATTTATTTCGCTCAAAGGTAGTTTTTTTCTTTGGTTTATTGTTAGCTTTCTGTCTTTTTTTTGTAATTTTGGGCAATTATATCGAATTAGATGAAATTTATTAATTATAACCTCTTAAAAATTTAATATTATGTTGACAGCTGAAGACAAAGCTTTACTTGAAAAGAAAGGCATTTCTGAAGAAAAGATCGCAGAACAGTTGGCATGCTTCGAAAAGGGTTTCCCATTCTTGAAACTTGACGGAGCTGCATCAATCGAAAAAGGTATCCTCGCTCCTGCAGAAGACGAAATGAAGGCTTACCTCGAAGCATGGGATGCTTATATGCAAGGTGAAAAGAACATCGTAAAGTTTGTACCTGCATCAGGTGCTGCTAGCCGTATGTTCAAGGATATGTTTGAATTCTTGGGTGCTGAATACGATGTTCCTACCAAGCCATTCGAACAGAAGTTCTTCGAAAATGTACACAACTTCGCATTCTTCGGTGACTTGAATGCAGCTTGTGAAAAGAACAACGGTAAGGGTATCGACGCTTTGGTTGCTGAAGGTAACTACAAGGCTGTTGTTGCTAACTTGCTCGAAGCTGCTGGCTTGAACTATGGCGCTCTTCCAAAGGGCTTGTTGAAGTTCCACAGCTATGAAGATGGTGTGCGCACTCCGTTGGAAGAACACTTGGTAGAAGGTGCTCTTTACGCAGCTGGTAAGACTGGTAAGGTTAACGTACACTTCACAGTTTCTACTGAACACCGCGAATTGTTCCAGGCATTGGTAGAAGAAAAGGTGGCTGCATACGCTGCTAAGTATGGTGTAGAATACCTCGTTTCATTCTCAGAACAAAAGCCAAGCACTGATACAGTTGCTGCTGATATGGAAAACAAGCCATTCCGCGACAATGGTAAGTTGTTGTTCCGTCCGGGTGGTCACGGTGCATTGATCGAAAACTTGAACGACCTCGATGCAGACGTTATCTTCATCAAGAACAT